>DATNBP010000069.1:0-27068 GCA_035572015.1 Puia sp.
CGGCTGAGGTGGGCCGTTTCAAACAACAACTGGGCCCGTCCGGCCCCATCGATATTTGTATCCTCGGTCTTGGCTCCAATGGTCACATCGCCTTCAACGAACCCGCTGATGCCCTCGAGCGCTTCGTGCATGTCGCCCAACTCAGTCCCACGTCGCAGCAGCACGGTATGGTGGCCGGAATGGATACGGCTCCGGAATTTGGCTTTACCGTGGGAATGACCGACATCTTCCGATCGAAAATGATCCTTCTCCTCGTCAGCGGCGCTTCGAAAAAGGCGGTCACCGCCAGGCTGTTATCCGGCCGGGTCAGCACGAACCTGCCCGCGTCGCTGCTTTGGCTTCACGGCAATACGGTCTGTCTGCTGGATCAAAATGCGTGTGAATAAGTCAGCTGCTATTTAAATTCCAAATTGAGCGAGACAATGTCCGACACGAGATCGGTCGTCTGTGTATAGTGTCCGTACCGGATCTCAAACACCCTGAACCGCTTGTCCAGCACGCCCTTTGGCGGCGCCAGCCGCACGCCCGCTCCAAAGAACTGGCTGGTGAAGGCTGCGAGCGCATAGTTGCTCGTATAGTATGGGTCTGTTTGGAAATGGGACTGGTATGGCGCGAAATACCTCGCTGCCGTCTGGACATAATAGCGGTAGAATGGCGTCACCGAGAAAAAGGGCGTCAGTTTGACGACGGTTTCGAGGCTGGCGGTATGGGAATGCAGCCCCCAGCTGTCGCTGTAGTACCGGTAATAGGCACGGAGGATGATGTTATCGCCGAGAAAATAATTGACCCGAAGGCCGATGGGAAGTTTGAACCGGTTGGATGGCAGCTTTTCGATCGAGTCGACACCGTCAGTAAAATAGACGCGGTGAAACGGGAGGCCCAGGTAGCCTTGCTGCTCCACCAGGTCCAGCGACAAGCTTCCCTGCAGCCGGGTGTTGACGATCTGGGAAAACGAAAATGCGGCGGTGTAGGTCTGCCGGCCCGTCGAACCGTAATCCGGATGCCGCAGCTCCCCGTCGCGTCCGATGCGGTAGGCGCCAGGCGGCTCGAATTCGGAAGGCAGGATAAGTTTTACCTGATCAAGGTAGGTGCTCAGTTTGAATTGAAATTCGCCGTTGTGTTTTGTCTTTTGCGCGATCGAGCCGTTTAGACCGCCGGAGTGATAGTTGAATTCGTTGGAATAATACACCCCAGCGCCAATGGTGCTTCCCTTCGCATCGTTTTCGCGGGTCCAGTCAAGCGAAGGATAGACCCGCAGGCCGTCGGTTCGGCGGGATGCGCCGGTTTTGGAGATCCAGGCTTGCGAAGCGGCGGTGTGATGGTCGATGCCGATCCCGGCGGTAAGGGTGTTCTTTCGCCGGCGTGCATCCCAACCGACCATTTTCAATTCGATCCCGTTGGCGAGGTCGGTGACCTGTTCGGACCCGATCCCACCGCGGATCGCGGAGTGATCCCCGTTTTGGGAATAATAGCTCGAGGCGAGGTTCACTTCATCAAGCCGCAGTTTCCTTGGCTTAAAGGTGCTGGTGTCCGGCGCCTGGTTCTGGGCGAAGCCGTGGAACAGGAAGAGGGTCAGGCCGACGACGGTGAGGCAGATTTTTCTCATTTCCGGCGGGTAATAGTTTTATCAATTGCATCCGCAGCCACCGCCGGTTTTCCCTCCATTGGCTCCCGAAGACCCTTCGCGGTAGGACTGGAAATTCAACTCATTCTTTTCGACCTTCCGGTTGCTGAGCGTCATTTCAGAGTCGTTAAGCCGGTTCTTCTGGTACTCCTTTACGGGACTGCAAGCCGGCAGGCTCGCCGCCGCCAACAGGGCTAAGCCTAGCGAAATGGTGCTGCTGATTTTCATTGCATGGTGGTTTTTGTTGGAAGGCAGATATCCAGAGCAAATTTTGTTCCTTCAGCGGGCGGGGTCGGCCGCGATCAGCCGCTGGACCTCGGTCGCAAATTCTTGGGGTTTCAATCCCGGATTACCCTGCCACTGGCGGATCACTTTGCCATCCGCCGTCAACAGGAGGGTAAGCGGGAAGATACCGTTCGGATCGTACTGGTCCGCGAGCCGGTCGTTCGCCTCCTGTTGGGCCCTGGATAGCTGGTCTTTCTTCATCCGGGGGAAATCGGCGTTCACGAGCACCAGCGAGCTGTCGGCCATCGCCGCGAAGGGGCCGGCATCGAAGACCTCTTTCCGGAGTTCGATGCACGGGCCGCACCAGTCGCTGCCCGAAAAGTTGAGGAGAATGTGACGATGCTCCTTCCGGGCGATCTGTTGCGCCTCGCTCATACTGAGATGCCATTGCGGCTGGAGAAGCAGGGTGACGGCCAAAGCCGTAAGTGTGATCTTGATCATAAATTGAGCTAAAAATAGCCATATTCTATGCCAGCCTGGGCTTGCCGGACCATTTTAACATAAAGTTTTATCCTTATCTGTCAGGCTGACAAGGGGGTCCTGCAACCTTGGCCCGTTTGCGGATCCGTCATGGGACAGTTTGTCTTTTCCGTTCCCCTGGCATACGGATTGACTGCGATATTTTCGATTCAAATTCGTATAACCGCAAACTCAGTCATATGGTCTCTTCCCAGTTTAGCATTGCGTTCGACTTCGCAACGGACCAGGGACTACTGAAGATCCCGTTGACCGCAGATGTCGAAGTCCACCACTCGCAGGTGCACTACGTCGTGAAAAACTTCCACACGCCCGGACGCCGGTCGACCCCGATCCTCCCGGAAATGAAAATCAAGCGACACAAGGGCCGTTGGGTTCATACCGACAGCGAATTCAGCACGCAGCTGAGCCTGGCGGCAGGGGCGGCAATCGACGCGTATGAAGCGCAGCTTAAGTAATACGTTTTAAGTATCATGGCGCCCTGGCAGAAAAGGCGCGTAGCGTGCCTGGGCCTTATACTGCTGCCCGGGCGACATCGGAGGCCTTCAACGCCTTTTCGATATCTACTCCTTTTCCGAGAACCGGTTTGAAGAGGTCTCCCTCTCTTTTTATCCGCGCCAGCGCGTTCCTGATGTGGAATTTGCCGATCGTCAAGCCTTTTTTTGCATATGGAGCTGCCAAGGTCGCCTTTGGCCTGTCAACCTTTCGATGCTGGTGATGCCGGGCATTTCGTGGTGAACCCGGGTTGCGATCAGCCTTCCGAATGCCTGGCATTCCTCGTAGGTATATCCGGCCTTAAGCGGAATATAAATGTGAATTCCGGTAGACCCCGAGGTCTTGGGATACCCCTGCACTTTCATGTCATCCAATACGTCCATGGTTATCCTGGCGACTTCGATAACCTGGTTGAAGGTATTCTGTTCGGTCGGATCGAGGTCGATCTTTGCAACCTGCGTTTGTCCCCGGGTCGCAGAAAATTACTCTTGTCTGCCGGCATAGCTGTGGTGTTGAAATATCCATACATTGGTTATATCTGCCCAACCCATTGGACGTAAAGATTACGCCCGTCGGGTTCTTCGTCGCGGCTCCCTATTTTTGTACCATGAAAGCGGTCAAAAATAAGTCAGCGTTGCTGTCCGAGGCCCGGCAACTCGAGCAGGAGGGACAGCCAGATGCTGCGGCGGAACTATATGAGCAATTGGCGGATGACGACCCGCTGAATGAGGAAGCGGTGGGTCGCCTGCTCGTAGTTTACCGGCGGCTAAAAGCATACAAAGAGGAACTTGGTGTCATCGATCGAACGCTGGAAGCCATTGCAGATCGGGACAAGACGATGCAGCAGCAGTGGCTGTCCGCTCATCCGGGCGCGGCTAAACTCGGGAAGAACGTCTTGCGTTCCCTTGGCGCAGAAGCGTCCCCGTATGGCGCCGACAGTTTCGTCACACAACTGTCGAGACGGCGGACATTCGTACAGAAGCGGATTAGCGGCAAAGTCGCGAAAGGTAAATCCGCAAGGATTAAGGAGCCCTCAGCCGAAGGGAAGCACGCGCAAGCCGCGGCCAGGAAAGCGATTGCCGCTGGGCGAAAGCGCGCAGCGGCCGGGCAAAACCAGACCGTCACGGAGCATCGCCGGGCGGAAGCGGCACGCAAACGTGCTGCAGCGGAAAAGCAGCGCGCAGCACTGGAAGCCAAACGGGCTGAGGCAGAACGTAAACGAGCCGTGGCAGAACGCAAACGGGCTAAAGCAGAACATGAACAGGCCGCGGCCGCAGCCAGGAAGGCCGCAGATGCCGAACGGAGGCGACAGGCGCAGCCCTCCCTATTCGTCATTTCGCTGCGGTATCTTGTTTCGCTCGAGAAGATCGACGCCTCGATGGAGGCGCATGTCGCCTTTTTGCAAAAGCATTTCAAATCCGGCCATTTCCTGGTGGCAGGTCGACAGGTGCCCCGGACCGGAGGCGTCATCATCGCCAGCGCCAAAGATCGCCCGGCGGTGGAGCGAATTACGGCAGAGGATCCCTTCCTCAAGAAAAAACTGGCCAGCGCGGACATCGTGGAATTCAAGGCCGGCACGGTAGGGCCCGGGTTTAGCCGATGGCTGGCCAGAAAGCGCTAAAATATCCTCAAAGTCTTTGCATAGAGTGGCCGGGTACCCACTTCCCTTCCCTGGGGGGAGTATCCTGCATGTCTTCTTTTCTCAGTGCTTCATTCTTCCATCCTTCTTCATTCCCATAATTGGATCCGTCGTTCGATTCGCTCCCCTGATTCTGCCCCTGATCTGGAAGGTCGTTGCTGCCCTGCCCGTAGTCCGACCCCGCCTGGGTGGTCGACCCGTGGTGCGACGTTGCCTGGCTGGGTTGATCTTCCTTTACTTTTTCCGGATGATTATTCTTCATAGATACTTTTTTTGCAGCGATGCAATCGATATTCCCGACGACAAGAGTGCAAGTTCAATTGTTCTACTGGCAGACAGCAGGCATACGCGGGGTACCGGGGCTGCATCCATGGGGAATTAATTCCCTATTGCTTAACCACCGTGATCTCGCCGTTCCGTTCCTGAATTATTTCCCTGACATGCGCGAAACTGTCTTCGTTGATCTTTTGTCGTACACTTTCCCGCAAGTCTTTCTCGCTTACGTTGGCGGCCCGCATGTTGCGCGTATTTTTCCGGCCGTCTGCGTATAGCGTCGAAGCCTCGCCTTTGATGAGCCGGCCGACCCAGTCGCTGTAGAAGCTCGCCCAGGCGAGCAGACGGTGTATCAGTACAAAGGCCAGGCAGGCGAGGGTAGTGGAAATAAACGGTGACGCGCCGACCACGACCCTGCTGAAAATTGATCCGAGCATGATCGTGATGACGTTGTCGAAGGGCGTCTTTTTTCCGAAGGTCCGGATGCCAGCGACCCGGATGAGGATAAGCGTTATAAAAAAACTGACCGCAGCGCGGCAGATCATCTGCAGGCTGTTCAGGTCTTTGCCATGGCCGAACAAAGTGGAAAGAATATCCATGATGCTGGTATTTGCAAAGATTACCGACAAATATTGGCCCGGTTTTTTAACGCTTCTTTAGAAAGGCCGTTTTGGACTATTCAATCGATTACTTATGTCAAAATGTGTTGATGTCGTCATTGAGACACCGAAGGGCAGCGCGGAAAAATATGACTATATCCCGAAGACACCCTTCTTTAAACTAAAGAAAATACTTCCGTCGGGAATGGTGTTCCCCTATGATTTTGGATTTATTCCGGATACCAAGGGCGAAGACGGCGACCCGCTCGATGTTATCGTCATCTCGGAGTTCAACAGCTTCCCGGGAGTGATCATCAAATGCCGGATCATTGGCGCGATAGCGGCCGAACAGTCGGAGGCAAAAAAGGACGACCATGAAAAGAAGGGCGAGAGGGACAAGAAAGCCGGCAAGATGGTTCGAAACGACCGTTATCTGGCCATTCCCAAATGCTCAAACATTTTCGAGAATGTCCGAACGCTGGAAGACCTGCCTGCCAGGATCATCGATCAGTTAGAGGAATTCTTTGTCGACTACAACAAGCTGGAAGGCAAGAAATTCAAGGCGGTAGAAAAGTTGGGCGCGAAGGAGGCACAGCATTTGATTGCGGACCAATTAAAATAAAACCCGTTAGATTATGGCAAAATATTCAAAAAAATCGAAGGACAAGGTCGAAAAGGCGATGCACGAACGCAAGCATGGTGAACTCAAAAGCGGCAGAAGCGGCAAAAAGGTGAAGAGCCGCAAGCAGGCTATCGCGATTGGCCTGTCCGAAGCCCGGGAGGAGGGCGCCAAGGTTCCGAAAAAGAAGAGCGCATCGAAGAAGAGCGCGCCAAAGAAGAGCGCGCCAAAAAAGCGTTCGTCGAAGAAAAGCGCTTCCCGGAAATCCGCTTCCGGGAAAAAATCCAGCACTAAAAAGAAGTCGGCTAAGAAGTAGAAAGGCGCTTATTTTCGCCATCCTGCGATCGCGTCGAACACGATGCCCGCTGCCGCGGCGTACACGGCATGGTGCAGCCCGTCGATCAACAGCGGTCCCGGCTTCCGTTCCTGTACGGGCGGCGCCAGATCCAGCGCAGGGAGTATGAGCATCGAACCGGTCCATATAGCCGAGAAATGCGCCAGCGTGGCCGGCCATCCTTTCAGACCGGCGAGGCTCATCAGCCCGCGGGTTACACCTGCTCCGGTGCCGTAGGCCCAGTGTACCTGGTGGGAGAGTCTTGATTTCGCTTCTTGACTGGTCGGCCGGATATCGAGCGCTTTGCCCGCCGCATCCGCAGGGACGGTGCTGGGCCCTCGTTTCGAGAGTTTCATTTCGATCGTTTGAGACACAGTGATGGCTACCGTGCCGGCAAGGCCTGCCAGCAAACCAACGCCAACCGCGGTTCCGAATTCACGGAATGGGTTCGGCTTTTTTTTCTTCTTTTTTTTCAGGAACATATTATTTGTGTTTATGGCTGTCCGCTGCCGCCCGCGGCCCCGTAGACCTGGCCGTTAGCATAGCTGGCGTCGGGCGCAGCCAGTTGAACATAGATAGATGCCAGCTCGGCCGGTTGACCGGGTCTGCCCAGGGGCGTCTGTGCGCCAAACTTCCCGAGCTTTTGAGGTGTGGCTCCGCCGCTGACCTGGAGTGGGGTCCAGATCGGTCCGGGGGCGACGCCATTCACACGGATCCCCTTGGGCCCCAGCTGTTTGGCGAGCGATTTGATATAATTCATCGTGGCGGCTTTTGTCTGAGCATAGTCATAGAGGTCCGGCGACGGATCATAGGCCTGTTCGGACGTCGTGCCGATGATGACCGAGCCGGGTTTCAGGTGGGGCAGGGCCGCTTTGATGATCCAGAACGGCGCATAGATATTCGTCTTCATCGTTGCGTCGAAGTCTTCCGTGGTCAGGTCGAGAATGGATTCTCTTGCCTGTTGCCGACCCGCATTGTTGACGACGATATCGAGCCCGCCCAGTCCTTCGACTGCTTTTGCCACAAGGTTTTTGCAAAACTCCTCCTCGCGAAGGTCGCCGGGTATGGGAATGGCCTTGCGGCCTTCCTTACGGATGAGCTCCACCACTTCCTTTGCGTCCGGCTCTTCCGTCGGGTAATAGACAATGGCCACATCCGCGCCTTCCCGTGCAAAGGCAATGGCGGCTGCCCGGCCCATTCCCGAATCGCCTCCTGTCACCAAGGCTTTGCGGCCGGACAACCGGCCCGATCCTTTGTAGCTGGTTTCACCATGATCCGGCTTTGGATTCATTTTGCCAGCGAGACCCGGCCAAGGTTGCGACTGGGTCTGAAACGGCGGCTTCGGATATTTTGTCGTCGGGTCCTCCAGGCCAGGGCCGGTAGTCTCCGCCGCAGGTAGACTGGGTTGGCCGGCAACCGGCGCTGCTGAGACGTGTCCCATGGCGACCATGGCCAAACCCGTTCCAATGCCGCCGATTGCACTTCGGCGGTTCATCTTGCTGTCTTGCATACAGTATTTATTTTAAAGAATAGAGCGTCCGGTAGATGCGATCTGGCCCTCAAACGATATGCCATGGGCTTGAAAAGCCGCGTCCGGGGGGAAATGGCATTGACTTTGAAATACTGCGATTATGGCTACAGTGAAAAAACACCGAAGGCGCAGGGCTGTCCTGATCATTTTGGGTTCCCTGCTCGTGATCCTTATCGGTCTCAGGATTGCTTTGCCGTATATCCTGTTGCGGTTTGTCAACAGGGAACTCCAGACCATTCCCGGATATACCGGACGTGTGGACGATATCGACGTCCACCTGATCAGGGGTGCATACACTATCAAGTCCATTCGACTGGACAAGCTGGGGGGAAAAATTCCCGTCCCTTTTTTTTCAGCGGACATCCTGGACTTGTCGGTGGAATGGAGCGCGCTGTTCCATCGCCGCCTGGTGGGAAAGATCATCGTCGATCACCCGGTGCTGAATTTTACCAAAGGACCCACCAAAGAGACTTCCCAGACGGAAATCCCTACCAGGCCGTGGACAAAAGTCGTCGGCGACCTGATGCCGTTGAAGTTAAACCGGTTCGAGATCAATAGTGGGGAAATCCATTACCGCGACTTTTACAGTACCCCCAGGGTCAATATTTTCGCGACGGACATTCATATTGTTGCAGAGAATCTTTCCAATGCCAAACACCAGCAGGAGGAACTGCCTTCGACGGTCGAGGCGACCTGCAGCGGGATTTACGGCGGCCATGCCTATTTGCACATGAAACTGGATGCGCTGAATGCGGTTCCGACGTTTCAGGCGAAGGCCGAGCTGACCGATATGGACATCAGCAAGCTCAACGATTTTCTCAATGCCTACGGGAAGTTATCGGTCAACAAGGGCACAATCAGTATTTACACAGAAGTCGCCGCAAAGGATGAAAAGATCGCCGGCTACACGAAACCTATCATCAAAAACCTTCAGGTGGTTGACTGGGATAAAGATAAGGCGCACCCGCTGAAGCTTGCCTGGGAAGCCCTGATCGGAGCCGTCAATTGGGTCGTAAAGAACAAGGGAAAAGATCAGACCGCGACACGCGTCGAGTTCTCCGGGGACTTAAAGGACCCGAATGTCGATATTTGGTATATTATCGGTCAGACGCTCAGGAACGGGTTCATCCAGGCCTTATACCCTGCACTGGAAAACTCCGTCGATATCCATTCGGTCGACAGGGTTAAAGATTCGAAGTTGAAAGCGCAATTCGAGAAGCAGCCCAATGACCAAAAGAAGAGCAAAAAAGAGCTTCGCCGGGAGCGTCGAGCCAAAAAGAAGGCGGATAAGAAAGCGAAAAAGGAGGCTGAAAAAAAGGCCAACCCGAATTCGGAAGCTAAGAAGAAGGACTAAGGATTATTACTTTCGCTTGGCCAGCAAAAGCCCGGACAGTGCGGCGATGCCAGCCACACCTGCGGCACCCGCTACCCAGCCGCGGTTCTTGACCGACCACAGGGTGAGGCTTCGATTGGTGGCCTTTCCCCCGAAATCGCCATGCGTTCCGCGGTCTTCCGACACGGGCTGCCAAAGATTGTTTTGACGGTCCGGTGAAACAGGCTGAGCGGTCTGTTGACCGTTATAACCGGTCCGGGCGAGATCCCAATCGGCGAACGACGGAGATATCTTATTGCCGATAATGGCCTTGTAGGTAGATGCGCCAACCCAAATGCTGCGCTTGTTATGCGTGGCCGCATACAGGATGGCCCGGGCGGCAACTTCCGGTTCATAGATCTTCCCCATCGGGCGCGGTTGTCGCGGCAGGCGGCTAAGCACCCAGCCAAACTGTGTCGTGTTCATGGCCGGCAACTGCACCATGCAGGTTTTGATCGAACTCTTATCATGCAGCAACTCGCACCGCAGCGAGTCATAGAAGCCCTCGATGGCATGTTTGGAACCGCAATAGGCAGACTGCAGAGGAATGCCTCGGTAGGCGAGAGCCGAGCCGACCAGGATGATCGATCCGCGGTCTCTGGGTATCATCCGGCGCAGGGCAGCCATAGTGCCATAGACCTGCCCGAGGTAGGTCACCTCGGTCACGCGACGGAATTCTTCCGGGCTGATCTCTTTTATCGGCGCGAAGACACTCACCATGGCATTGTTGACCCAGATATCGATCGGACCAAGTTCGCTCTCCGTGCGTTCGGCAGCCGCTTCCACCTGCGCCGCGTCGGCCACATCCGTGGGAACGGCCAAGCCGCGGCCGCCGGCCCTTTCGATCTCCGATAGTGTTGCTGCCAATTGTTCCTGTCCCCGGGCGAGTAGCGCGACCCTGGCGCCTTCTTTTGCAAAGGCCAATGCCGTGGCCCTCCCGACGCCGCCGGTTGCACCGGTAATGACGACGACCTTGTCGGTAAAACGTGATTCCATATCCGCGCAGGTGAAAAAACCATGCCAGCGAACGGCGACGTCGCTGCCGGATTGACCTGGCACGCGAATTTCACAAGTGCCTTATCGCCCGCAACCACATCCATATCGGCACTTCAGGATGGGCATATCCGCACTGGAAAGGGATATTTTACCCGGCCAGTCTGCCGGAACGGTCCTGGCTGGAATACTACGCCGGCTATTTTGACGCCACGGAGATCAATTCAAGTTTTTATCGCCTGCCGACGGGAGAAACCGTTCAGGCCTGGGCGAAAGCAGCCGGCTCCCGGTTCCGCTTTTGTCCCAAGATCAGCCGCTTCGTTACCCACGCGAAAAAGCTCAACGATCCGGCGCAGGCGGTTCCGCGGTTCTTCGAGGTATTCGATAAGGTTGCCCACCGTATGGGGCCTGTCCTGATCCAGTTGCCGGCGATGCTGCGGTTTCGACAAGAGAAGGCGCGGGCTTTTTTTGACTATTTAAAAATCCGGCACCCGCGGTACCGGTTTGCACTGGAGGCCAGACATCCCAGTTGGAGTGAGCCCGAGGCCATCGCGTTGCTCCGGCAGTACCGCATTATATGGGTCATCGCGGAATCGGGCGATCGTTTCGCCTCGGCCGAACTGGTCACCGCGCGGCATATCTACCTACGTTTTCACGGCCCTGACGGGTCCTATTGCACGCCTTACACCAAGCGTACGCTGGCAGGCTACGCCAGCAAATGCCAGGAATGGCTTGCCGAAGGGCACGACATATGGGTCTTCTTTAACAATGATGTCCACGGCCATGGCATCCGAAATGCCCTCACCCTGAAGGAGATGATGTCCTGCGGTTAAGGCCTTTGGCAGGTCAGTCTGCCTGCCCATCCGCTTCGCGGTCGAATAGGGTCACATTTGTGTAAAAGAGGCAACCTTCCTTATCTTTAAGGATCGCCAATCCCTGACCATGAGAATCCCTGCTTTCCTCTTCGCCTCCCTGGCGGCTTCCCTGTTTTGCCACCGTGCCGTGGCTCAACCGACCCAAAGCCGGGACAGCCTGCGGGCCATAATAGCGGCCAATCATCGCGACTCAAATTCCGTAACCGCCCTCCTTGCCTACGGAGATTTTTATGCCATCCCTCAACCCGACTCAGCCGTCTACTTCTTCGAGAAGGCCCACCAACTTGCATTGGCGCTGCACTGGCCAAGGGGAATCGCGGCATATGACAGCCATATCATACAGGTCCTCGACGATCGCGGCAAATACCGGGAAGCGCTGACCCGATGCCAGGAGGCCATCAGGATTTACGCGGACGGCGGCACCCCGGTGGACCAAGTCCGAGCTTTTAACAATATCGCGAACGAATACCAGTACCTCGGCGAATTGTCCAAAACCGTCGACAATTATCTGAAGGCAATGCGGCTGGCTGATACGCTCGCCGACCGCCATTACATGAAAATTCTTTGTAACAACCTGGCGTCCGTCTTCTACGAACTCGAGCAATATGATAAATGCTATGCTTATGCACACCGGTCTTACGTGATCGCGACCGATCTGAAAGATACCGCGGGCATCGCCAGCAGCCTTGTCAATCTCGGGCTGAGCGAAGGACATCTTGGCCGGGAGGATTCGGCGATGGCGCATTTCGGCGAGATCCTTCGGATCGGCCGGCGGCTCGACGACTATACCTTGTTATGCGACGCCTATGTGAACATGGCCAGTATATATGTCCGCCGGCACCTTCCGGACATGGCGAAGCCGGAATTCGACAGCGTGCTTGCGTTTTCGGAAAGATATCGCAATCCCAATTATAAGACACTTGCGTTGGCAGGTCTGGCGGATGTGGCCATCGACAAAAATGAATGGAAAAAGGCCGACCGCTTCACCAGGTCCGCGATGGCCATCGCCGCTCAGCTCGGCGACCGCGATAACCTGGTCCAGCTATATGACAAGGAGGCGACCGTTCTTGAAAAAATGCTCGACTGGAAAGAGGCCCTGACCTTCCGCAACCGCTTTGATACCCTCAACGACTCGCTGCTCAATGAAAAGACCAGGAATCACATCAATGATATCGAGACGCGTTACCAGGCCGCCGAAAAAGACCACGCCATTGCCGAGCAGCGGCTGCAATTGGAGCGGACGCAGGAGGTGGTGCGCCGACGCAATACTCAGCTCTGGTTCCTGGCGGCAGGACTCGCCGCGCTCGTGATCCTGCTCTTGTTGGCCTGGCGGCTATTCCGTCAGCGCCAGCAAATCAACCGGCAGGCCCTGATGACCTTGCAAAGGGAACAAGAAGTACACGTCCTGAAGGCCGTCTTGCAAGGCCAACAGGAGGAGCGGCTGCGTATTGCCAGGGAATTGCATGACGATATGGGCGCGGGTCTTACCACGATCCTATACCTAAGCCGCCAACTGCCCGCCGGATTGCCTACCCCGGCCGATACCGCAAAAAAAATTGCTGCCACCACCACAGGCCTCGTCGATACTATGAACGAGATCGTCTGGTCGATCAACCAGCAATATGATAGCCTGGAATACCTGGTCGCCTTTATCCGGCGGCAGGCCAGCCAGATCCTGGAGGCTAACGGCCTGGACTACTGTCTCGAAATCCCGGACCAGATCCCGGATGTCCGGCTGTCCGGTGAGGTGCGCCGCAATATCTTCCTGGCTGTCAAAGAGGCACTGAATAATGCCCTGCGGCACGCGGGCGCGACCTGTATTACGCTGCGCATCGAGATTGGACCGAGGCTCAATATCCTGGTGCTCGATAACGGCAAAGGCATGCCGGCCGGCGAACCGAGGCGGGGGAATGGCCTGACGAACATGCGGCAGCGCATGGACATGGTCGCCGGGACCCTGACGATCGATACACCAGGCGGCACGCGGGTTGTACTTTCCGTTCCCCTATAACCTTTGTGCTATTGTCCTGTCGGCCGCAACCCGTATTTTTATCTTATGACTTCCATTGCCGTCAGCATCATCGAAGACATTGCCGATATCCGTATTGGCCTGGAACGCATCATCAATGCTTCCCCGGGCTTTCTCCTGCTTTCATCCTATGATAACGCCGAAGCCGCTGTCAAGGGCCTGCCTGAGGCCCGGCCGGACATTGTTATTGCGGATATACAACTGCCTGGAATGAGCGGCATCGATTGCGTCCGTCGGGTTCGGGCGGGGTGTCCGCAGATCCAGTTCATGATGTTTACGATCTATGAAGACAGCGAACAGATATTCGAGGCGCTGGAGGCTGGTGCGAGCGGCTATCTCCTCAAGCAAACGCACCCCGACAGCATTCTTGATGCCATCCGGGAGTTATACCATGGCGGCGCTCCGATGAGCGCGGGCATCGCGCGGCGGGTTGTGAACTCCTTCCGGGACAAGCCCAAACCGGGTAATGTCGACGGCCTGACGGAGCGCGAGAATGAAATCTTGCAACTGCTGGCAAAAGGCCTGTTATACAAGGAAATCGGCCGCCGCCTGGACATCAGCACCGAGACAGTCCGCCAGCATATCCACAGGATATACGGCAAACTGCAGGTTCAAAACAAAACGGAGGCGATCAACAAGGCCTTCGGCAGGTGATCCGCCTGTAACGAAAGTTGTATTGCGCCCCGACTTATCCTGACCTACATTGCGCTACCAACTGCATATATGAAAAAAGCATTGAAAGTTATCGGTATCCTGGCCGGAGTTATCATCCTGTTAGCCGTCGCCGCGGGCTTCTATGTCAAAGAGGCGCTCCCCGACGTGGGGCCAGCGCCGGCGATAAAGGCCGGCATCACGCCGGCCCGGATCGCCCGCGGCCGGTATCTTTGTACCAACGTGGCTGGCTGCATGGTTTGTCACAGTACCCGGGATACCGGACGCTTCGCCGGTCCGGTGGAAGAAGGGAGCCTGGGAAAAGGGGGTGAATTATTTGGCCACGACGAAGGTTTACCGGGAGACATCTATGCGCCCAATCTGACACCCTATCACCTGCGAAGCTGGACCGACGGTGAGTTGTTCCGGGCCATCGCCACCGGTGTCAGTAAAGACGGCCATGCCTTATTTCCGCTGATGAATTACCCGGCATACGGAAGGATGGACACGGAAGATATGCTCAGCATCATCGCTTACCTCCGGACGTTGCCTGCCATCAGCAACGACGTGCCTGCAACCAAGCTGGATTTTCCGGTAAGCCTGATCGTCAACACCATGCCGGCAGCTGCCGCTCCAGCTTCGCAACCGGACAGCAATGATGCCGTCGCCTACGGCAAATATCTCGTTACCATGGCCAGTTGCGTGGATTGCCATAGCCCCGTTGACAAAGGCCGGGTCATCGCCGGCCGGGAATTCTCCGGCGGCCGCGACTTTAGCTCTGGCGGACATTCCCTTTTTAGCCCCAACCTTACCCCCGACATGGAAACCGGTATTGGCACCTGGACCCGCGGACTTTTTGTTCGCAGGTTCAGGCAATACGCGGACAGCGGTCTTGCCCAACAGCGGTTGCCTGCCGGCGCCGCGAAGACGCCAATGCCATGGACAGCTTTTGCCGGCATGACGGCGCATGACCTCGGCGCCATCTATGCTTATTTGCATTCGGTTAAGCCGATACGTAATCGGGTCTCCAGGTAACGGCATTCACATTCCGGGTTGTCGCGACTTGTTGAATGCCCGGCCGCCGACCGGCCCACCGGCCGGGCGATCCCACTTCGCACGATATTTGCATCGGGATATAAACGCGTAATCATCTTTTCCTGCTATTTGTGAGAAAATGTCCGTTGCGACAGTTCGATTATCATTTCCTCTTAGCACTTCAAAATCAAATTTTCTCACTATCAAATTTTCCATTTACATGAATCGTATCCTTTGTTGTGCGGTCCTGGCCATCGGACTCGGATGTGCGTCCAAAAGCAGCGCCCAGACGTTCGACTATCATTTCAGCCCTGATAACGAGTCCCTGACGGCCAACGTGCCGCTCAATGAGATCAGCGCCCGCGCATTCCGAAATTTTGTCAAGTCCTATGGGTATATTCCGGGGGCGATCTGGCACAAGCGTGAGGGGGGGTACTCGGTGATGTTTCACACACCCGATTCCGTCCTGTATGTGGTTCATTATTCTACCCATGGCAGGCCGTGTGACACGCATGTCTTTTATACGGCGAAGAATGCTCCGCCGGCTGTAAGTATGGCGGTGAAAAACGTCTACGGACGCGGCGACATCCTGTTCGTAACCAAGTTCGACGATGGCGTCAAAGCGATTTTTGAGATCGGGCTCCTGCAGGGCGACCGGCTCCGCGTCGTCGAGGATAAGAACGGAGACGTGAATTCCGTGCAGGTCTTTAACCAGTATGGGATTACCAGCCGTCCTTTATGAGAAATTTCCGCCTCACGGGAAGCCGCAATTATTGATCAGGGCTTTTTACCGGGTCACTTATCACACGCCCCTAGGCCTCCCGGGACTGGCCTTCCCGAATAAGATATGCCTCCACCTGCTCGCCGATCTCGGTCAGCAAGTCTTTATCGAAATATTCCTCCGCCTTTTTGCCATCCGGGCACTCGAATTCCCAGTCATCGAGTTGAGACGCGGAAGGTTTCAGGACAATATCCATATTTAGCTCCTGGTTCTCGTTTTCAAGCATAACCCTGTAGGAAATGTGCGATCCTTCGGTGAACGGCCTTACGACGCCCTGATAGTAAACACCGTCATAGTTAAAATCAATCTGGAATTCCGGGAAAGACATAAAGACTTTGGTTTAGTATGGTTTGCACAAAATTATGGCTAATTGGCGAAAAGATGGCGCCGAACCCTGGCGCAGGGTTATGCCGGCGAAACTGCCCCTTGCGGCGACTGCCCAAGGCAACCAGGATGAGCGAGCTCGCTTGCTGATCAAGCCCGCCGGATCAGCCTTAACAAAAAAACGATGACGGCGATAACAAGCAGGACGTGAATAATGCCGCCCGCATGGTAGGCGAAGAATCCTATCGCCCAGGCGATAACCAGAATGACGGCGATGATGTACAGCAAATAGCCCATATTCGACAATTTTAATAGTTATTCCGTCGTCTCCAGCGCCGCCTCGTGATTGATGCCGCCGGTTGCCAGT
The DNA here is from genome assembly GCA_035572015.1 of Puia sp. Taxonomy (GTDB): domain Bacteria; phylum Bacteroidota; class Bacteroidia; order Chitinophagales; family Chitinophagaceae; genus Puia. Next base: position 16,304 of record DATNBP010000069.1, read on the forward strand.
TCGGTCAATTTTTCGTCCGCCTTTTTTTCCTCGGCGAGGGTCTGGCCCAGTAGCTCTGCGATCTCGACCTGCCCCATCTCCCTGGCCAACTGCACGAGCGCACCGTAAGTGGCGATTTCGTAATGTTCCGCTTTCTGCCCCGCGAAGATCAGGCCGACGTCGCGCTGGGCGGTGTTGTCCTCCGTTTCGTCGATGATCTCTTCCCCCTCTTCGGCGATTCCTTTGAGGGCAGGGCATTCCACGGCCTGCCCCTTTTCATTGAGCAAATCGAAGACCTGTTCCAGCCGGCTGACATGGCCTTTGGTTTCGGCGAGATGGCTGTCGAACGCTCTTTTGAGCTTGTCCGAATGCGCCGCTTCCGATAGTTTCGGCAATGTTTTGACCAGTTTCTGTTCAGCCCAGTAAATATCCTTTAGCTGATCCAGGAAAAATTCTTTTAATTTAGAGTGCATCGCCGTTGCAGCGGGGTTTTGATTGCTTGTAGACATACATTCCCTGATTTGGTTTTATTTCTTATCGCAGGAAAAACTATGCCACGGATGACATAATGCGAGCCAGGCGCTACCCCATTGTTACGGCCTTGCCCGCGACAGTAGCTCCAATCAGTAGCAGGCCGATCAGGATCAGCCCCCAATTGACATAGCCATAGAACGCTTCGCCATGCAGGCGCCGGTTCAGCCACCGCCCCCAAAAAATCGCTGGGACGATGGCCGGCAGGCACCATAGGAAGTCCCTGATGATGGCCCAACCTACCAATCCTTTTATCGCATACCCGGTAAGGCCGATCAAACTCACCACCAGGAAATACGCCTGCAACGTGGCCCTGAAGTGAGCTGCGCTCCAACGGCGAAGGTGACCATAGATCACCAGCGGCGGGCCGTTTAGTCCATATGCGCCACCCAGCACGCCGGACAGGAAACCGCAGCCCAGCATCCAGCCTTTGCTTTCCCGCTCCAAACGGAGGCTGCCCTTAGCCAGGATCATACTGATACAATAGCCGATGATCAAAAGGCCCAAGGCGACCTTCACCCAATAGGCGTTTCCACGGATCAGGATCAGCAGTCCGATCGGGATGCCGGGAATCGCGGAGGCAATTAGCCATTTGGCGCTGTAAACGTGCACTTTGCGGTGGTCTTGGGCTACCACGACGCTGGCAACCAGCACGGACACGAGGACGGCCAGAGGCACCGCGACCTCCAGGGGAACCACGAGGGCAAAAAGCGGTACCGCGACCAGGGACTCCCCGAAGCCAAAAGTCGACCTTACCAAGGTCGCGAAGAAGCTGATCGCCACGAGATAGCAGAGTATCAAGAGACATGGTTTTGATGCAGGGCCAAAGTTGCCGGAAATATTTTACCGGAGTAAAATATTTTTGGGCTAAATTGCTATTGGCAGCCAGAATTTGATTATCCTCTATCTTCCATTCTACTAAAGGCATCGACCCTGCATTAATTACGCGTTGGGATTGCGGTAAGCAGTTAACCCTAAAAGAGAAATTATGCACGCTCATCATTCGGCGATGTCAAAATCCGGCCACGTATCGGGCGGTCTGTCTACTTTCCCCGTGCTGGCTATCCTGGTTCCCGACCGGGGCATTAACCCTGCCATATTGCCTTTGTTCTTTCAGGCCCCCGAAGGCGCAGCGCTGATCCTGATCGAATGCCAGGGTCCAGGGCCCGAACATGGCGCTTTCACCTCTCCGGAGAATGTGCTGATCGGACAGGCGGCGCGCAGATCGGCCAACCTGGTTCGGGAAGGGATGTTGCTCGAAAAAGACCAGGTCTATATCATTCCAGCCGGCCTCTATCCCGAGGTCCGCGGGGACAGGTTCGTGCTCGTCAATTACCCGTACCGGGAGCGCCATTCCTATCTTGCAGACTTTATTCTTTCCGGTCTCTCCAATAGTTTCCGCAACCGCCTCACCGTTATCCTGACGGACCAAACCGGTTTGCTGGGCGCCGACATCGCCCGCCGGGAAGGTGGCTACGTCTATTTCCTCGAAGATCCTTCTTTCCGCGTTCCCGCCGTGGCCTTGCCCCTTATTGACGGCTTGGCGAAGCTTGAAAAAATAGGACTTCTACTGACGGGAGACCGTTGCCGGACCACCAATAACGGCGTTGAGGCCCGGAGGGCGGCATATCATGGAAAACCAGTCGTAAAAGACAATTTCCTGTCGCTGCTCATGCAGGAAGTCTTTCCGCTCCTAATGAAGAACCGGCAGGAGCGCGGACCGATCCGTGTCTGGATCGCAGCCAACCCGAACGGGCTTACTGCTTACAGCACCGCCATCGCTTTAAGCGAATATCTGCGGCAACGCAAACTCTTTTCCCGCATCCGGATCTTTTCCACCGGGCTTAACCGCCGCGAAGTCAACCAGGCCAGGCTGGGTTTGTTCGACGGTGAGACTTTATCGTCGTTCGATACTACTTTGCGCGAACAATATTTTATCCGGCGGGAAGATGGCCGCTATCAGGTTTCGCCGGACCTGCAGCAGAATTGTATTTTCGCAACACACCATTTTATCGCCAACGCGCCGTTTTCACGCTGTGACCTCGTCATTTGCGCCGACCCGCTCCATCTGGTGACCGATGCGCAGCGAAAAAAGCTATTCGAGACTTTTCACTATGCGATCAACCCCTGCGGTTACCTGGTGCTGCCTCCCCGGATCGATGGGCCCTTGCCGCCATCCGGCTTGTTTGCTCCTGTGGATTCCGCGCCTGGTCTTTTTATCCGCCGCTCCGACGTGCCGGCGGCCGGACAGCCCGCAATTCGGCCCAAACCCTGTTACGACGCTGAAAAGGAAGTTGAAAAGTTATTCCTATCTGGCTATGTGCCGGCAGCCATGCTGGTAAATGACGAGCTCCGGGTGATCCGCTTTTACGGAGTCCTGACACCCTATCTCCGGCGTCGACAGGATCGGCCCAGCCTTCACCTCCTGAAAATCGTCCGCGACGAATTGCTGTTTGACCTCAGTGAGCTCCTCGAAAAAGTTGCCAGGACCCGCCAGTCTGCGGCCGTCGATTCCGTCTGGCTCGGCGATGAATTGCGGCCGGAATGCCAGTTGGAGGTAGTCCCGATCCCGGGAACTCCAAGAAATCACAAGCTTATCATTATCCGGGAGAAGGATGGCGCCCCCAGGAAAAGCGCCGGAACGCCAGGGATAAGGATCGACGGGCGTGATAGGAGGATCAAGACCCTTGAGAAGCAGGTCCAGCGACTCCGCTGCCAGTTGCAGACCGCGCATCACCTTTTCCGGCAAATCCAGCAGAACCTACAGACGACCAACGAGGAAATCGTCGCGAAAAATGCAGCGCTACAAAGCGTTAACGAGGAACTCTACAGTATCAACGAAGACCTTATTCTGCGAAATAAGGACCTGGAAATGCGGGCTCTCCAGTCTCTCCCGGACATTTCGCCGATCCATCGCCCGGCTGACTGTGGCATACAGCGAAGATTCCCGGAAAAAACCAGTCACGGCGCTGAGGAGGTCCCGGTGAGGCTCCGTCCAAAGCGGTACCCTAAAGGAAGATCGGAATCGACATATTTCGCATGACCCCGGCCAGCGAGGTCAGGAACCTGACCGATCGCCCGGAACAGTGAAATATACGTTGACGGCGATCCGCATGTCGTTGGATACCGGCTATGGGTGTTTCACCTGGCTGGCACGTGATTTTATGTATGTCACATAAATCCCCGTCATGACTACCCATCAATATCGCAATTGTATCGAAGCCTGCCAGGAATGTGCAGCCATCTGTCATAACTGCGCCGCATCGTGCCTGCAGGAAGATGACGTTCGCAGCCTTGCCCGTTGCATTCAGCTCGAGCTGGAATGCGCTGCCATCTGCACCGCCGCCGCCGAGGTGATGAGCCTCAACGGCGAATTATCCGAGGACCTCTGCCGTCTTTGTATCGAAGCCTGCGACCAGTGTGCCCGCGAATGCGGCCAACATACCGAAATGGAGCACTGCCACAGCTGCGCGGAGGTATGCCAACACTGCGCCGAAGTCTGCAGCCAAATGGCTGTTCCCGCTTAATCGTCAATCCAGCACCATGAGTCATGAAAATGCGCATTTTCCCCGACGAATCGAAGTCCCATTCCGGTCCGCCGATCCTGTTCGTACCGGAAGTTCCTTTGGCCGCGAACTTTCACGCCCCTCGCCATTCCGGCACGGCCGGGATCTGCCGGGAGGAGACGCCCGCCAGTTCGCGGAGACACGGATCCAACCAGATCGTCACGCCCTTCCCCGCCCAGCGAAGAGTCTCCCTAACCACCGAAAAGGGTAGGAAGGAGGGTGGTCGGAGATCTTTAGCGCGCCGTATCGCCGTGCGCCCTATCTTTGTGTGCTCCGAGCTGACATGCGGACAATCTTACTGAAATATATTGGTGCTATCCGGCGCAATGTTTTCGGCATCGCCGTGGGATTCCTGCTTGCGCTGATCTTCCAGTTCTATGTCCGCGACCATTACGAAGCCAATGTCTTCAAGTCACTTGCCACTGCCGTCCGGAAAAAGAACCATTCGCCCAACCAGGACAGCGTGTTGATGACCGCGATGCATGTCACACACAATCTGTTAACCGGGCGCAATTCGCTTTTTGGCCGCATCGCTAGCGTCGACGAGCCCTATGACGGCACGCTTACCGACGACTTGTTGTCCGCCAAGGGTGCCTGCGGCAGTTATTCCGACGTCCTGGCACAATTGCTGGAGTCCCTCGGTTATGACGTACGCATCGCCCAGATGAAGGTGCACGGACGATTCGGCGGACATATTGTCGTGGAAGGCCGAACCCTGCACGGCTGGGTGGTCATGGACCCACAGTTCGATTGCTGTTTTCGCAAACCTTCCGGCCAGTTAGCCTCTTTTGAAACGGTCTCGGAAAACTGGACCTGGTATGCGCCCCAGACGCCGCCGGGGTATAACATGTCCTATGCGTATGCGGATGTCCGCTATACCAACTGGAATAAGATACCTGTCCTCCTTCCTGCGCTCCGCAAGTGCCTGGTGCTTGCCATGGGCGAGCCAAGGGTCCACGATATTTCCATTGCACCGTTGCTGCTGCGCCGGTATCGCTGGTACTCGATCTTACTTTCCGTCGTGACTGTCCTGCTCATCGTTTTCCGGTATCCGCCCAGCCTTCGTCCGCTGGTCCGCCGGCTGCGCCGCAAACGGCAAACACCCGAGGCCGAAAAGATCCTGGTCGCCTGATGGCTGCCGTCATCGATCCCCGCTTTGAAGTGGCAGCGACGGGGCATTTGTCGGTATATTAACCCGGATCCTTGTCCCTTTCGCCGTAAAGCCGTCGATCTCCAGGCGGCCGCCGACCATGATGGCCCGTTCCTGCATGCCAAGCAATCCCAGCGTGCGCTTGCCCTTTATTTTATCGGCGTCGAGTCCCCGGCCGTCGTCTTCAACCGTCAGGCGAATTTCTTTGTTGTCCGCTTCCAGGCGGATTTGAACGATGGTGGCCCCCGCATGCCGGGCAACGTTGGTCAGGGTTTCCTGGAAGATGCGAAAAAGATTGGTGGCAACCGGCGTTTGGATCAGGCTGGGAATATTCGTGAACTGTGCTTCGATTTTGATGGCATACCGCTTCTCAAATTCTCCGATCTGCCACTTCATGGCTTCCTCAAGGCCAAGGTCGTCCAGGATACTGGGTCTCAACTGTCTCGAAATACGCCGGATCGATTCGATTCCGGTCCCGATCATATCCGTTATTTCCCTAATCCGAACCACGATCTCGGGGCTTGCGGCAACACGTTTCGCCAGCCGTGACAAGTCCATCTTAATCGCAGTGAGTTGCTGACCCAGGTCGTCGTGAATGTCCCGGGCAATCTCGCTTCGCTCCTGCTCCCGGATATTTTGGAGGTGTGCTGCCAACTCCCTGAGTTGGTTTCCCGTCTCCCTGATCCTTTCCTGCGCCTCCACGCGCTCGGTGAAATCGATCCCCACGCCCAGCAGACAGGAGCGTCCTTCATATTCAATGGACTTCCCGGTCAAATAGTAAGGGATCAGTTTGCCCGACCTGGTTCGCAGGCAGGCCTGCACCTGGTCTTCGCCAAATTCGAAGACGTTGTCCATGGCCTTGCTGATCAACTGTTTTTCGGTTCCGTCGAAAAGATCGAGTGGGTGGAGCCGCCGGATCTCTTCCGGGTCATACTCCGTTACTTTTTCAAAGTTGTGGTTCCAACGCAGATTCTGGCCTTCCTTTGTCAGCAGGTAGAAAATGCCGGGCATGCTGTTGATGATGTTATCGGAAAGGTTGCGTTCATTGACGAGCATCTGCTCCGCCAGCTTTCGCTCCGTGATATCGGTCGCGGTCCCGACATAGCCGATCAGGTCGCCATGTCCGTTCAATTCCGGCACGGCCTCGCCTTGTACCCACACGATAGTCCCATCCTTCCGCACGAACCGGTACACATACACCGAACCTCCTTCAACCTTCGTGGCCCTGTCCCATTCGGCTGCCAGTGCAACGCGGTCATCCGGATGAACGGCAGTAAGCCAGCCGTTGCCAAGCCCTTGCGTCGCCGTCATCCCGGTTATTTCACACCATCTGGGATTGACGTAGGTGGTAAAGCCGCTGGCGTCGGTGTGGAATATTCCGACCGGCGAACTTTCCGCGAGCGTCTCATAGCTGCGCCTGCTTTGATCCAATTGGGCTTCGCTTTTTCTGGCATGTTTCCACTTCCGGTAAAAATACCCGGCCAGCGAGATGGACGCGAGGAAAAGGATGAGAAGAAGCGGCGGAAGCGATCCGGGCATAGGTAAATTGTTTGAAGGACTGTGCCGCGCAGCGCGCGGCTCGCAGTAGCTCAATTTACTTATTTCCGCTCATCCGGGGAATTCCCGCCGGAATCCAGCGTTTTTTCAGAATGGGCCGTTAGCTTCGGTAAACGAAAAACGCCTTTATGAAGTCAATCATTCCGGTGGCCGTTGCAGCCATATGTATCATGCCTCTGGCAGCGAGGTCCCAGCGCGTCCGAACAACCGATGTCCCGCAGGAAGTCAGGGCAGCCTTGCAAAAAAAGTATCCTTCGGCGACCAGCGTGTCATGGGAGAGAGAAAAGGGGAACTATGAAGCCAATTGGGGCGGGGCGTCGAGAGAAGACAATTCCGTGCTCTTCACACCGCAGGGCTCATTCGTCGAGATCGTCGTTGCGATCCCCGTGTCTAAATTGCCGGCCGCTTTAGCCGGATATGTCCGTACGCATTATGGAAGCGCAAAGATCGGCGAGGCCGGCAAGGTCACCACAGCGGCCGGAGATACCCGGTACGAAGTGGAGGTCAGGGGCAGGGACCTGTTATTCGACGAAAAGGGGAATTTCATACGGAAAGACTGACGCTAAAGACCTGCAGCTGTATGGAGTAATATGCCGGGGCGCGTTCAAAAAGGGCGGTCGCGGCAGTCAATCCCGCCACTTCCGCCCCTGAATCCGTATACCCAAACTTACTTTTTCAACCGCACCAGCACCGAACCGTCTGCATTCATGCGCCGGCCGGTGCACGTGTCTTCAACGACCACTACGTTGACAGAATCGTTGGAATACCAGTTCATCTTATACCGTCCCCAGTAGTTGAATCCGCACGTGCTGTCAGAGATGGACAGGTTACTGCCATTCACTTTGTATTGGCCACCGACCTTCCAGGTCTGGCCGTTGAAAGTGGCCAATAACGTCCCGTTGTTCCGGAATACGACACGACCGCCAACGCCATTCCCGTATGCGGCCTTCCAACTTCCGACCAGGCTATGCCCGGACAATGCGAGTGCTGTTCCGATCACCGCGCAGAGCGGCAGGACGAGGAGATTCTTTTTCATGTGTTTTTATTATTTATTATGGTTTTGTCAAGTACCATAGCGGCTCGGCGTCGCCCGGGTTGTTATCTGAGAGGTTTCCGACGAGGACGTTGTGTCCGCCATTGACCGAACCCGTGAAAGTAAAGTCGATCGTGTTGAACTCCGTGTACTTCATCGTCACGCTGGAACCGCTGACCGTGTAGGTACCAAACGTCACGACCTGGGTAGCCGTATCGGCAATGGCAGGGCCCGCGGCCGTATCATCCAGCGTCAGCGCCTGGTACATCCTGAACGTCCCGTCGCCCTTGAAGAGCACGTTGGCATTCCAGTAATCCTCAGCCGGATCCTCCTTATAGGTCCAGAAGCCGGTGATCCAGCCACCCGCGCCGGAGGAAGCCTTGTTTTCCTTTTTACACGCCGCAAGGAGCACCAGCACTCCGAGCGACAATTGTTTCCACATTTTCATATGAAGGTTTTATAACTTGTTTTTAAGTTCCTCCGCGGTTTGTCTCAGGCTGTCCAGTGCAGCGCTGTTCAGCCCCAGTCCATCCCTGAGGTGTTCCACGATGCCACCGGCCGGCTGTGCCGACGGATCGCTTCCCGTCATCTGCCCGATCCCGTGATTCGACAGGATGGAAGCGGCGGTGTCCAGAAGATCGCCGGCGGCTTCTTTTATCTTCTCCATATTGGGGTTGCCGGACGAGATCGACTGTATGACGTTCTCGATGTCGGCCTTGACCCCCTCCGTGTTGACCGGCAGATGGCCGGGTCCGGTTGTTGTTTGATCGAATAGTCCCATATTGATTTAGTTTAAAGTGACAGTTTTATCGCTCCGCCGGGGATTTCGCCTGGCTTTAGCGCAACGATGGTGTTAATCTGGCTCGCAGGAATCTCGACGACCCGGACCACGGCCGGAATGTGGTTTTGCGCGTAGTTGATGGCTGCCAGCCCGCTGGTCCCCTCCAAAATGATATAAAACCCCGCGTCGTCGAAAGAGGAGCTGATGTTGAATTGATACTGGCTCTGAACACCATTTACGGTGACCGTGGGAAGGATCGAAATCGGCATTTCCATCCACGCGGTCATCCCTGCATCTGTCGCCGTATCATTTGGCCCGCCAACAAAATATCGTATGTATGCCAATACAACCCCGTTGTCCACTACCGCCTGTGGGATCGTGAACCCGGTAGTTTGAGCCGCGGCGCTGTTATAGGGAAGGTTGAGCCACTCCAGCACCGTATTCGCCGTTTGTCCTTGCACGGGCCGAGACCAGTTGTATGGAAGGTTATGTTGCACCTTGTTCACAAAGTCATATGTGATCGTATTGTTCACCTGCAATGACAATCCCGTCGGCGGCCACCCGCTGCTGGTCTTGGGTCCATACATGATCGCATGTGTGTCATCTATGTAATAGTCACCCACCGTACCGATATTTGCTGCAGGCGCGCCGCTGCCGCTATAGATGACACTGCCGGCCTTACCCGCTGCCCCGGCCGAGCCCGCTGCGCCTGTCGCCCCCTGTGGTCCTTGTGGTCCCTGAGGTCCCTGTGGTCCCTGTGGTCCTTGAGGTCCCTGCGGCCCTTGAGGGCCGACAGATCCGCTGCCTCCGCCCAACTGCGTGGGCGATCCCCAACCATTGGCCGTCTTCGGTCCGTAAAAATTCCCCGTGGCTTTGTCGATATAATAGTCCCCTATATTCCCAAGATTACTTGCCGGCGCGCCGCTTCCGGCAAAAATCTGACTTCCGGCTACGCCCGCGGGCCCCGCAGGGCCCTGCGGACCTTGCGCCCCCCGCAGCAGCATCGGCGTTCCCCAACCGTTGGCGGTCTTTGGTCCGTATAATTCGAAATTGGTCTTGTCGAGATAGTAATCGCCGACATTCCCGAGGCTCGCCGCCGGCGCTCCGCTCCCGCTAAAGATTTGGCTTCCGTTCCTGCCTGCTGCGCCCGTCGCACCCGTCCCGCCTTGCGGACCGGACGGTCCCTGAGGTCCTTGTGGTCCCTGAGGTCCTTGTGGTCCCTGAGGCCCGGAAGGTCCCTGCGGACCCTGCTGACCCGATCCTCCCTGGCCGCCGCTCAGGCTGAGCGCCGTTCCCCAGCCGGCGTCCGTCTTCGGTCCGTATAAGTTACCAGCACTTTTATCCAGGTAGTAGTCGCCATCCTTACCCAGCGAAGTCGCCGGGGCGCCATCCCCTGCATAGATCTCGCTGCCATCGGCACCGGCCGGCCCGGTGGCGCCGGGAATGCCTTGCGGTCCTTCCTTGGCGCAGGAGGCGAGCAGCGCGCAAGCGGCTAGCGTTATAAAAGCTGCCATTAGAAAAGGAATGATCTTAATTTTCATGACTGCTATTTTTGGGAATCGTTATATGAATAGGTGTGCTCAGTGCGGAAGCCGCAAGGCGATCGCGGTGGACGACCTTAATCGCATAGTCATAGTCGCCGCTGCCCACCTCGTCGTCCTCGCCAGATGAAAGGCCCTTGTCAAACGACTGCCAGGGACTCAATATGCCCCGTCCGAATGCCCGGTACACCACAAAAAAGTAGTCCCCGTGATCGTTATATTGCCAACTGAGCCGGACGTATCGCCGGCCTTTGTCGGCCAGCCGGACTTGCAGCGTCACCGGCGCAAGGGTGTCCGGGGCATGATACACGGCATGCACAGGCGCCGACCAGTCTGACTGAAGTCCCGTGCTGTCTATCGTGCGCGCAGCATAGTAGTAGTCTGTATTATGGCTGATGGTGTCGGTGAAAAGCACCGAGCGCTTGTCCCAGTCCTGGCCGATCTTCCCGACCGGCAAATAATCCGTTCCATTTTTTATCCGCGCGACCTCATAACCCGCGACGGCTTCGCTTCGGCTTTCCAGCCATTCGATCGTCACGCGGTGTGCCGCTACCGCGACCGCCCCGGCGACCGGCGCCGATGGCGGAGCCACTTTGACCTTTCGCAACATCGCGGGCCTGGAATACG
>DATNBP010000070.1:0-5748 GCA_035572015.1 Puia sp.
CATACAACACCCGGTCGCTAAGCGCATATCCGTCCTTGTAGCCCTGCGGCACTTTGGCCCAAACGAACAGTCCGGCCTGTCCGGGGCTGTAGTCGCACCCCAGCAGGTCCAGCAGTTCCAGGACCAGCACCCGCCGGTCGCGGTAAACCGCATTCACGCTGTCATACCAATCACTGCCAAGCGACAGGGCTTTCGCCGCCGCAAGCTGCAATGGCAGGAACATGCCGCTGTCCATATTGCTTTTGAAGCGCAATACTTCCTCGATCCGTTGCCGGCTTCCGGCAAGTGTCCCAACCCGCCACCCGGCCATATTCTGCGACTTACTCAGCGAATTGAGCTCGATCGCCACTTCCTTCGCGCCGTCCACAGCCAGGAGGCTCATCGGGCGCTCGTTGAGAATGAAACTATAGGGATTGTCATGACAGATCAGGATCCCATGCTGCTTCCCGAACGCCACGAGCTGCCCGAAGAGGGCGCTGTCCGGCAATTTTCCCGTCGGCATTTGCGGATAGTTGACCCACATCAGCCTGGGCTTTCGCTCCTCCGCCAGCCTTTCCAACTCCACGAAATCGGGCAGCCAGTCGTTTTCGTCGCTCAGTGTATAATCGACGCAGACGCCACCGGCTAGTTTCACCGCACTCCGGTAAGTCGGGTACCCCGGGTTGGGCACCAGCACCGCGTCTCCGTCGTTCAGATAGGTCATGCAGATATGCATGATGCCCTCTTTCGATCCGATCAGCGGCAGGATCTCGGTATCGGCATCCAACACGACGCCATACCACTGCGCATACCAGGCCGCGATCGCCTTGCGCAGGACCGGCGATCCCTTGTAAGATTGGTAACCGTGGACATTGGGCTTTGCGGATTCTTCCTGCAACACGCGGATAACATCCGGGTGCGGCGGTTGGTCGGGGCTGCCGATCCCCAGGTTGATAATATTCTTACCCTGCCGGTTCAATTCATCGATCTCCCGGAGTTTCGTCGAAAAATAGTATTCGCCGATCCCTTCCAATCGCTTGGACGTATTCATACTGTTCTGCCTTTTTTGTAAACACCATAGATCTTCAAAGCCGCCGTCACCGGCCGCATGGACTCGATCACTCTTTCGAACTGCGCCATGTCCTGGAATTCCATGTCGGCGTGGAACGAATATTCCCATTCGCTTCCCGGGATCGGGAACGACTGAAGCTTGCTGAGATTGATGCCTCCGTCCGCGATCTTCGTCAGCACCTTTGCCAGGCTTCCGCGGGAGTGGTCGGTATGGAAATTGACCGAGGCCTTGTCGGGGAGAGCTTCCACCAGCGCGTTCTCTTCGCGCTGCAGCACCAGGAACCGGGTATAGTTGTTCTTCATCGTCTGGATATCCGGTCCAAGGATATCCAGGCCGTACATTTCCGCCGCCCGCCGGCTCGCGATAGCGGCGACATGCCGGCTCCGGTGCTGGGCCACGTGTTTGGCGCTGAGCGCCGTGTCCTCCGTCTCCACCAGTTTCCAGGACGGGTGCCGCTCGAGGTAATCGATGCACTGCAGCAAAGCCATATGATGGGAATGCACTTCCCTGATGTCTTCGAGCTTCACCCCCCGGTTGACCAGCAGATTTTGCCCGATCTGGAGATAGATCTCGCCGACGACCCGCAGCGCGCTCTGTTGCAGCAGGTTGTAGTTGGGCAAAATACTGCCGGCGATCGAGTTTTCGATGGCCATTACGCCGCCGCTGCATTCCCGCGGGCTCGAGGCCAGCCGCACCACTTCCCGGAAAGTCGCACAGGGAACCACTTCCACATCCCTGCCGAAGAATCCCTCGGCGGCCACCTGGTGGAAACTACCCTCGTAACCCTGGATGGAGATCCGAATTTTTTCCGATACCGTTTCTGTCTTTCGCATACCCCTAAAAAAGCAAAGTCCCGGATCGTGATCCGGGACTTTTATTTTGTTAATTTGTTTGTTTTATTTACTCGTTAACAAAAGCAATCCCGGCCTACTGGTAAAGTAGAAATAAAAATAAAAGTAAAAAAACCGGTATGCCTTGGAGATGATCATAACGAGGTTTCAAAGTTAGGCACAAATCCGGGACCGCAAAATTTATTTTATCTCAGCCGCCGAAGCCTTGGCGAAGGCGGCTCCACCGCCGAAGCCTTGGCGAAGCCGACTCCTCCCTCTCACGCCCTTCACCCTCTCACACCCTTCACCCTCTCACACCCTCCCCACCCTCGCCGGCACACACTCACCCTCCCCACTCCGGAAGCGGCTCTCAGCCGCCGAAGCCTTGGCGAAGGCGGCGCCACCCCCGAGCCCACCCCCTAACCCAACCTGTTGTTGATCTGCTGATCGATGAGTTTAAAGAGATGGAACGGCTTGTATGTCCGCCAGTTTGCAAGGTCGATGAGTTCGATATACCTGTTGAGCTTGGCTTTCCTGAAGTCATATTGCGTCTGTTCCGGCATGTTCAGACAGGCCACCCATCCGCCGGCGTCCGTCACCTCCTCGAACCATTCCTCGTAATAATCTTTGTCGCCGCTGTGAAAATTCAATACGTTCTCTGCGATCAGGATGAACTTGACGATCCCCGACTCGAAGAACTTATCGGTCACTTCCCTTTTGAGGTTCATGATATCGTTTTCGATGGCGTCATTCCATTCCCCGAAAAGTTCTATGACCACATAATGCTCGTCATAATCGGCCAGAAGCACCTTAAGGTACAGGGTGCGCGAACCGAACTCATCCCACTGGGGATGGATATAATAATTGTAGATGGTTTGTGTATACTCGAATTCCGAATAGACCCGTCCATAGAAGGGCGACCGCTCGTCCTCCTCGCTCACATAGATGTGCCGCCAGTTGTAAAAGGGTTCTATTTCGTGCATATCCTTCTGCTTTACCGCCCGTTCAGGGACTCCACCGCCTTCTTTACGCTTCCCGAACGCAGCAGCAGTTCCCGGGCACGGTCGTAATCGTTCAGGCCCGTTCCTTCCATCACCATCCTGGTCCCCCGGTCCAGCAGCTTGCTGTTGGTCAATTGCATATTGACCATCTTGTTGTCCTCCACCCGTCCGATCCGGATCATGACGGCGGTGGATAACATGTTCAGGACCAATTTTTGCGCAGTGCCGCTTTTCATCCGCGTACTCCCGGTCACGAACTCGGGGCCCACCACCACCTCGACCGGGTAGTCGGCTTCGGCAGCCACAGGCGAACCGGGGTTGCATACGACGCAGCCGGTGGGGATATCCCTGGTCCTGCAGGCATGAAGCGCCCCTTCCACATAGGGCGTAGTACCGCTGGCAGCGATCCCCACCACGATATCTTTATCGGACACGCCGTATTCCTGCAGATCGGTCCAACCCTGGTCCCTGTCGTCCTCCGCATTTTCCACCGGCCGTCGGATCGCCGTTTCACCTCCGGCGATTATTCCAATGACCAGATCAAAAGGCATCCCATAGGTCGGAGGGATTTCACTCGCGTCCAATACGCCCAGCCGGCCGCTGGTCCCTGCGCCGATGTAGAAGAGCCGCCCTCCGGCAAGCAACTTGTCGGTGATCGCCGCCACCAGCTGTTCCACCTGCGGGATCGCTTTTCCGACGGCTTCCGGGACCGTTTTGTCTTCCCGGTTGATATCCGTCAGGATCTCGCGGATCGTCATTTTTTCCAGATCGTGATACCGGCTTTCCTCTTCCGTTACCTTTTCGATTCCCATACATTCGTTTATTTTGACAGGGTCTGTCGATGATATTTAATCAGCCCTTCCATCGGTTTCCTCAGAATATTTCCAGGTTCGAGCTCATAGCTCTCACACAGCTCCCTGACCACATCCCTGAATGCATAGGCCACACCACCCACAAAATGGATCGGCAATTTCCAACTTTCCCGGTATTTACACAAATGCTGAAAGAAAAAATCATTCAGCCCGTCCTCGATGATGTTTTCGATCATATAATGACCCCTGTTCTCCATCAGGAATATAGAAAAGGACGCCATGTAGCGGTTGGGCAACGGTTTTCTATATACATTTTCCAGGATCTCCTTCCGGTTAGTAACATATTTAGCATCGAATTTATACCTCAGGTCTTCGTCAAAGGTATCATAAAGGTAATACTGTAACACCTTCCGGCCCAGGTATGCGCCGCTGCCCTCATCCCCCAGCACATAGCCGATGCCGGGGCTGCTTTTCGCTATCTTCCTTCCATCGAAATAACAGGCGAAACTACCGGTGCCGAGGTTACACGCAATTCCTTTTGACGAGCCGCAAAGAGCGATGGCCGCACCCATCAGATCATGGGTCACCTGCACTTTCGCCTCGCGGAAAGCGCTTCGAAGGGCTTTTTGCACTATTTTCCGGTTGTCGGGATTGGCGCAGCCCGTGCCATAATAGTACACCTGACCGACCGCTACCCGCCTCAGCGCCGGTAACAGCTCCAGGCTGATGACCGTGCCGATACCGGACGCATCCAGGAAATACGGGCTGATCCCCTGCGTCTCGATCAGCTGCTTTTTGCCGTTCGCCAAAAGGCACCACTCGCATTTGGTGGCGCCGCTGTCCGCTATGAGTATGTTCATATCATTCAATTCCCGGTCGCAAGTTAAATATGATTGCTTAATTTGCAGCTTTCCGGAAATGGATGCGATAAAACTCTGATTTCGAATGAAAAAATTACAGGTCTGGTTACCCCTCCTCTTCGCCATTGTTATGATCGTCGGAATGCTCATCGGATTCCGGCTCCGGGGCAATATCCGGCCTACCGGCTTCTTTAAGACCCGGAAAGCCTCGACCGTACAGGAAGTACTTGACCTCGTAAAAAATAATTATGTTGACACCGTCAACACCGACACGCTCGGGGACAACGCCATCCAGGGAATGCTCGCCCACCTTGACCCCCACTCGACCTATTTCCCTGCGGTGGACATTCCCGAAATGACCGAGAAAATGGAAGGCGCATTCGAAGGTATCGGCATTACATTCGAGATCTTTTCAGATACGGTCAATGTCATAAAGGTCTTGGCGGACGGCCCAAGCGACAAGGCCGGCCTGAAGGTGGGCGACAAATTCATCAGGATAGGCGATTCGGTCGTCGCGGGCAACGGGATCACCAACGAAAAGATCACAAATTTGCTTCGGGGTCCCGGCGCCAGTCAGGTCGCCATCACGCTGCTGCGCGTAGGCCACCCGGACTCGCCGATGCGCGTCACGGTCAACAGGGGCATGATCCCCCTTCCGTCGCTTGACGCCGCGTACATGGTGAATAAGGAGACCGGTTACATCCGGATAAACCGGTTCTCTGCCACCACGCATGCCGAATTCGCAAGGGCAGTCATGAAGCTGCAGTCCCAGGGCCTCAGGAACCTCATCCTGGACTTGCGGGAGAACGGTGGCGGCTACCTGCAGGAGGCGGTCGAGATCGCGGACGATTTTCTCGACGGCGATAAATTGATCGTCTATACCGTCGGTGCGCATTCGCCGCGGGTAGACTACCGCTGCAAGCGGGATGGCCTGTTCGAAAAAGGCAAACTGGCGGTCCTGACCGACGAACATACTGCCTCCGCCAGTGAGGTTCTGGCCGGGGCGCTCCAGGACTGGGAACGAGCCACCATTGTCGGGCGGCGGACTTTCGGCAAGGGCCTCGTCCAGCAGGAATACCAACTCAGTGACGGTTCCTCCCTGCATCTCACCGTTTCGCGCTATTATACGCCTACGGGCCGGAGCATCCAAAAGCCCTATGACAATGCGGGACATGAGGAATATTACGAGGAGGT
>DATNBP010000071.1:0-17869 GCA_035572015.1 Puia sp.
GCCGGTGGAAAAATTAATGTTGAGCGGACACGATTGGCCCTGTTCCCTGGAAGGCAGCGCTGCTGCCAGGATGGCCAATACCATTATCCAACATTTCAGTCCCGGCCGGCGCATAGCAAATGTTTGGTGAGCGCGGTTGCGCCCGTTATGAAGTTACATCATAAAGAACGAGGGAAACGGGGACCCGGTCGAACGGGGATGAGTATATTTTTGCCTGGCGGTAAAAGGAAGGAGGGTTGATGTGCAAATGCAAGGCTATCAATCACTTTGGAAGATCGTCCTGGATCATTCTTCCCTTCCCCCTACTGGATCGCAAATACTTTGGCTGCGTAGTCCTGCTTGACATAGACGTTCCGCGCCCGCTCATTCCACCAGTGATTTGTGGTGGAATCACGAAGCATGGTGGGCAGGCTTGGTACCCGCGGGTCAAAAATGAAGATGTATTTGTGAACGCCGTTTGCCTTTAACAAAGGCAACAACCGGCGCAAACTGTCATTGTTGGACGCAGCAAAGAAATAATCCTTATCGAAGAGGTATGCGAAGTCATTGATCATCCAATGGTGTGAAACAATGACCACGTTCCCTGGCCGGCTGTCGACGAGCCGGTAGACCTTCGTCAACCGTTGGTTGTATCGCCACCGCACTTCTTTATAACCCCCTCCGTGCGTATTGTGGTAAAAGCAATAGACCGTAAAGACCACTGCCAGGCCCGACAACCAGACCGGAAAGCGATTCCACCGCCAGACCGAAAGCCGGTTCCACTCCCACTGCGGCCAGTGCTTTGTCGCAAGGAACAGCGCGACGAGGGTAACCGGGATGATGGGCAGGAAATATCGCGCTCCCCACTGGACGACGCCGTCGTTGGGCAGCACCCAGGGAGTTGCGAGCGAATAAACGATCACGATCCCGGCTAACAAAACAGGTCTTATATCGGTGAGCCGCCTGGTTAAGATGGCGCGGATGACCAGCGGGATCAGGAAAAGGACAAAGAGGAAATGGCGGGTGCTGAGATAATTGTTCATCCACAGGTTCCTCAGTCCGTGACGCCAGCTCAGCAGGGTGTCGGGGTCCGTATCGGTAAACAGCTGCTTTCCATGGGCGCCGAGAATTGCACCGTATTCGGCCTTATTGAACGCAAAAAACGCCATCACCGGCAACGCCATGCCGGTCAAAAAAGCGATTACCGGCGCCTTCCCGAACAGCCGCGCGGCATCCGGACGCCGGCGTTGGACAAAATAGACCAGCGCGACCGCGGTACCGTACAGCCCATCCATCGCCAACGCCTCCGGCCTGAGAAAAACGGCCAATCCGGAGACCAGACCCAAGCCCGCTGCTCTGGCCGCACTCCGCTGAGGTCTGGCGATAAAAGCCACACCGGCGAACAGGAGCATGACCGCCGGGAGGTGTTCCCAGAACATTACCCCGTACAGCGCCAGCGGCGAGCAAAATACCAGGAGGAAAAGCGCGAATGCGGTCATGACCGGCAGCACACCGCAGCGCTTCAGCAGGCTGACCAACCATACCAACAGGATCACCGTACTCGACATCGGGATGATGTACAAACCGGCCGTTCCCCATTTTTCGAATAACCACGCACTTATAATTTGAAAGGCCGGCGGATAGACGATGACGTAGCCCGCGGCAGACCTGTAAAAGGTAGGTTCCCTCAGCGGGCTGAACCCGTCCTGCCAGATCGTCCGAACCCATTCCGGTTGCGGAAGATGGAGGTATTTGAAGCCGTATCCTTTCGCGATCTGTTCGACCTGCAAAGACTTGATGCCCTGATCGCCCGCATAGAATATCCCCTGATGTATCGAGAACGCTATGAAGGCAAGATATACTGCAGCAAATAATAAAACAGAATATATGAGCCAATTGCTTTCCTTCCATCTTTCCCACTGCACCGCCATCACAACACCTTTTTTATGCGAATAAAAAAATCCGTGCCAACGGACTGATGCGATTCGCTACCGGCGAAGCGGGGAAGCTATCCGATGCCCGACAAAGAATGCACTGAGGAATATCCTCCTCACCCCGCTAGAGACTTAACTCGAATGAATATCCTTTGTCGACACCCGAGAAATCCGGCTTTAAAAAGTGCGAACTGATCAATAGCCTGTCGCCGGTCCGCTGGACCGACAAATAGTGAAACATGGGCTTATAAGTACAGGCGATATCCGGGAGACTTTTGGCGGATGTATCCAATGGCTGATGAAGACCGCCCCCGCCGCCGATGACCAGGAAGTCCTTACCCGAGTACTTAAAATGTTCGAAGGCATGCGCATGGCCTGTGATAAAAAGTTTGCATTTGGCCGTTTGAATGAAGGCCGGTACAAAATAACGCCGCACCGGCAGAGAAGAGCCCACAATCCTGCTATTGGTGTAAGGCGCGTGATGGCAGCTGACGATGATAGTCCTGATGGAATCATTGCCGTTCAGGCGCTGGAGCATCGCGGTATACCAGCGCTGCTGTTTATCTATTTCGACGGCCGATAGTTTCCTGAAATTGGAGTTTAGCATGACAATCGCTATCGAATCGATGATGCTGACATATCCGACGTCCACATTGTCCGGAAATCTATGCTGAAAGTTGAGCTCGCCTTTCCTCCGGCTCCACATCACGTCGTGATTGCCGAGTAGCGCGTGGACGGAAATGTTATTTTTTCTACAGCTGGCCAGGAACCTGTCCATGGCACGCCACTTGAGATTGCTGGACCCGACGCCTACGACATCCCCAAGCATGTATATCGCGAGCGGTTTTTGGCGCAGCATGTCCGCCAGCAGCAAGGAGGTTGCTTTGATATTATGGTTCGGCCGGAGCTTCACTTTCTCCACCGCCATCGGTTGCTGGGTATCACTGATAAAATCGATCTCGTTATTGGTGGCGGACTGGGCCATCGACAGACTGGTAATGGCTAAAAGACAGCCGAGGAGAGCGCTTCGTTTGCGGGAGATCGCCATCGAATATTCAAATTACGAGATAAAAAGCTTCAAAAAAGTTAAAGGATCCGGATTTGCCCAATTTCCTTATTTTCAACGCCTAAAACTACTCGCCATGCCAGGAAAGCTAACTGGGTTGTTATCCATGCTGCTGGTTGCCGTCGCCGCGAATGCGCAGAAAAAGGGCTATTACCGCACACCGGCCATTTGGCATCAGACGATTGTCTTCACGGCCGAGGGAGATCTGTGGAAGTATGATCTGGCCAGTGGCGCCACGGCTCGCCTGACGACAAATGAAGGCCTGGAGACCAATCCCCTGATCTCCCCGGACGGGCGGAATGTGGCGTTTACAGGACAATACGAGGGGTCGAACGAAGTGTACGTCATGCCGCTTGATGGAGGCGTTCCCAAGAGACTGACCTATGACCTGGACGGTAACGCGCGGCCGGCCGACTGGCTGAAAGACGGCCGGCTCCTGTTCGCGACCGCCGCGTACAGCGGCTATCCGATCCCGCAGTTGGTGAAGATCGATCCGGGTAGTTTGGCAACCGAGCAGGTGCCGTTGTTCCAGGCCGCGGACGGGGTGTATGATCAAAACGGCTTACTGTTCTTTACCCGCCTTCCCAACCAGGGCAGCAAGACCAAACGATACAAAGGCGGTTACATCGAGCAGATCTGGCGCTTCGACGGCAAATCGGAGGCGGTCAATCTTACCGGTGACTTCGACGGCACCAGCAGCCACCCGATGCTTTATAACGGCCGCGTCTATTTCCTTTCCGACCGCGACGGTACGATGAATATCTGGTCGATGGATCCGAACGGGAAAGACGCGAAACAGGAGACTCATTCCAAAGGCTGGGACATCGGGTCGCCGTCGATGTCGGAGGGCAGGATCGTGTATCAAAAAGGCGCTGACCTCTGGCTGTACGATACAAAGGACAACAGTGATAAGATGCTCGACATCCGGCTGGTTTCCGATTTCGACCAGCGAAAGCCAAAGTGGATCAAGAGTCCCGCTCAGTCGATCACGAATATGGACCTTTCGCCAAACGGCAATTATGTGGCGATCATCAGTCGCGGCCGCGTTTTTGTTTCCCCGGCCAGAAGCGACCGCTGGGTAGAGGTGACACGCCGGAGCGGTATCCGGTACAGGCTGGTGCATTTCATCGACGACCGGACTATCGCGGTCCTTTCCGATGCCAGCGGCGAGAACGAGATTTGGAGCATGGCTGCCGACGGCAGCGACGCGGGGAAGCAAATCACCCATCATACGCCGGTAATGATCCGGCATTTCAGCATATCCCCGGACGGGAAATTTATTGCCTATGACGACAAGAACGACGTGCTGCGTATCGTCGATGTCGCTACCGGAACCATCTGCTTTGAGTATGATAAATCCTATAGCGGGATCGGCCAGTTCGGCTGGTCGCCGGATAGCCGCTTCCTGTGCTTTGACCAGGGACTGGATAACCAGGTCGACCAATTGTCAGTCGTGGACCGCGAGACGATGAAGATGCAGCCGGTCACGACGTCGCGGCTGAACAGCAGCAGCCCGGCCTGGTCTTCGGACGGGAAGTGGTTGTACTTTATTTCCGAACGGAACCTCCACACGCTGGTGACCTCGCCCTGGGGTCCCCGCCAGCCCGAACCGTTCTATACGAACACGCGGAATTTCTATGCGATGCCGCTGGATACCAATGCGCGGTTCCCTTTCCTGACGACTGACTCCTGGCTGACGGATAGCCTGTTCACGCCGGTGGCAAAACAGGAGCGGGAAGGCAGTGCCAAAATGCCGCCGGCGTCGCGCGCTTATGATTGGGCCCGGCTGCAGAAGAAGCTCTATGAGCTGCCCCTGAAGAACGGCAACCTCGACAATCTCGAAACCGCGGATGGCTGTTTGTACTGGATGGACTTCGGTGCCCCCGGGAACCACGATGGCGCCCGGTTGTATGCCTTGAAGACAAAGGAAAGCAGGAAATACGATCCGGTGGAGGTTGCTACCGGCGTGGCCGGTTACATCATATCGGCCAATAAAAAGAAGATCCTCGTCAGCTATCGGAATGGGACCATGACCATTGATGATGCCAACGGTCAGAAGGTCGACCCGGAAAAGACCAAAGTCGAGCTCGCGAGTTGGAACTTCCTCGTCGACCCCATGGAGGAATGGAAAGAAGAATTTGCCGATGCCTGGCGGATGATGCGCGACTACTTCTACGACCGCGACCTCCACAAGGTCGACTGGCTGGCAGTCCGCAAACAATACGAACCGCTTGTCCAGCGGTTGACCGACCGCTATGAGCTTGACGACCTCCTGGCGCAAATGGTCGGCGAGTTGTCGGCCCTGCATACCTTTGTGTATGGCGGGGACAAGCGTGTGTCGCCCGATCATATCCCCGTTGGTTTCCTCGGCGCCCGGCTCAAGCGGACGGCCGCGGGGGTCAGGATAGAACACATTTATGAAAGTGATCCGGACTATCCCGATGAGTCGTCACCATTGGACAAACCGGAACTGAAGATCCGTGAGGGTGATGTCATTACCGCCGTCGACAACGCGCCTGTTGCCTCCGTCCCGGATATTTCGGAGCTGCTGGCCAATAAGGTCAACGTACCCGTGAAGCTCAGTCTTACCGGCCATTCGGGGCGGGCGTATGAAGAAGTCGTCCGGCCGATCAGTTATGTCGCCGACAGGAGCCTTCGATACGGTGAATGGGAGCTCACGCGCCGGGCACGGACGGAAACTGAAGGCAATGGAGCGATCGGATATATCCATCTTCGGGCCATGGGTTCCGGTGACATGGATGATTTCGTCAAGCAATATTACCCGATCTTCAACCGCAAGGGTTTGATCCTCGATGTCCGCCACAATAACGGCGGCAACATAGACAGCTGGGTGCTCGAGAAATTATTGCGCAAGGCATGGATGTACTGGCAGGCACGCTCGGGCGGTCCGACGTGGAATATGCAGGAGGCTTTTCGCGGACATATGGTGCTCCTATGCGATCAAACAACCGCTTCCGATGGAGAGGCCATAGCGGAAGGTTTCCGGCGGCTGGGGATGGGGAAGGTCATCGGAATGCGCACGTGGGGCGGCGAAATCTGGCTGTCCTCCGACAATACGCTGGTTGACAATGGCATCGCCAGTGCCGCCGAATTGGGCGTCTACGGCCCCGAACGCAAATGGCTGATCGAAGGGCATGGTGTAGATCCCGATATTGTCGTTGACGATCTGCCTTTTGCCACGTATCGCGGAGCTGACGCGCAACTGGACGCCGCTATCGACTACCTAAAGAAGAAGATCGCCGCGGAACCGGTCGAAGTTCCGCCGCCGCCGCCGCATCCGGACAAGTCCTTCAGGTATGCGCCGTTTTGATTACGGATAAAGGGACCTGATCGTATCCGATTGCCAGATTTGGGCCGAGTCCACATCCATTATCGTAAGACGCCCCCCGGAACCGGCGCCGGTATCCAGGTTTAGGATGTTTGCGGCCTGCATCGGCTTGTCAGTTTTCCAGTTTGTAGTACTGGTGTGACCGATAAAGATTTTGTTGAATTCGGAGGCTATTCCGAATTTCCCGCCCCCCTTTCCGCGGGCGCCCGCTTCAAAGGACAATGCTGCGAGCCACAAGGTTCGGTCCCAGTAATATATTTGCGGCTCCTGACCTTTGAACGGCCGCGTCCGGTCGAATCCGCCATGAACATAACAGTTACCCCGATTGTCGATGTGATGCAAGTGCTGGCTTTGAAAGAATCGCTGGTGCGTATCCGGAATATCGCCAGGGTTCAAGGCAGTCTTGTAACCGGCCGATGATGGCAACATGGCCGGCTTCTTCTGGGCCCGCCGCAAATATGACTTTGCGGTCGCGGCGCCGCCTTGTGCCCATCTGTCGGGATGGTATCCCGTTAGAATGTACTGATTGAACCATTCATCATGATTTCCTTTGATAGCAACCAGGTTTTCGATGGCCAGCAGTTCATCGACACACTCCGCAATCTCGGCAATATAACCGTCGGCAATGTCTCCAAGTTGGATCAATTCATCTCTTTGCTTATCGAATGCAGCTAATTCAAGACATTGGCATAGGGCCTTGTGGGCGCCATGGATGTCGCCCATTACAAATGTTCTCATATTGAAATATTTAAGGCAGCAGCGTCACCTTCCCGGGCATGCACTCAGCCGGTGCAGGTAATCGAAACCCGTTGAGATTTTAGAGGGAAGGCACGCTCCCCGATAGCTTGCCTTTCAGAAAAACAACTGTCGCTAACGAAGTAGAATATTTGCGATCAGTGAAGTCAAAATTAATACAATCTTTTGATTTCGCTCAATCAGAATCGGAAAGCCCTCTGGCCCCAGGTGGACTCTTTTGGTTCCAGTAGCTGCAGTCATCTGAGAACCGCCTAACGTCTCAATTTTTACAAAAAAGATGCGTAATTTGTTGTGGAAACCTTTGCCAAATTGCGGGCTGTCATTTCCCCCTGCCAATATGCATCAACAAAGGAAGGCGGAAAAGAAAGCAAAGTGAAACCTAATACCCGTACGTGGCTTTCCGTGAAAATAAAAATGGGATAAGCCAATTATTTGATTGATATCCTATGTCGGCTAACCTGAAGATTCCAATTTATAAGCGATGGCAATGGCTTTGCGGAATACCCGATTTTTAGTAAATCGCGTTTAAAGCAAGATGAAATTGAATTCTACTGGAAATATTCAAAATGTCCCACCCAGGCAACAACCGGACTTCGAAAAAGCGGAGATGGATTTGCTTCGGGAAAGCCTTCGCCGATCTTACAAAGAGCGCTTTCTGATGGCGACCCGCTTATATAAAATCCAGCGGACAATGAAGAAGGCTGTCATTACGTATAAGCCATTCGTCAGCAAATAATCTTCATGGACATTTTCGACGAAGAGATATTGAAATTTTGGGCGGCTTTGCAAAAAGAAGGCGTTCGATACATTATGGTGGGTGGATACGCAGCAAATCTTCATGGGTATCAGCGATACACAGGCGACGTCGATGACGGAATTAAAGTGCCTTTCCTGCACATTAATCAGCTTATTGAAAACAAAAGAGCCGTCAACCGCCCCAAAGATCAGATTGATGTGATAGAATTGGAGCGGATTCGGCACCTTATGGATGAAAATTGACGGTCACTATTTGGTACCATCGTTGGTACCCTCGCGATTTGATTCGATTGGTTGCGATTTGATATGCCTGTTAACATGAAAACCAGGCCAGGCGGGACTTTTGGAAAAAAATAAGGCACTCCTCGGAGTGCCATTTTACATACCAGTGATCGCGCTGGGACTCGAACCCAGGACCCATACATTAAAAGTGTATTGCTCTACCAACTGAGCTACGCAATCAACCAAACACAAAAAAGACATGCTTTTTTGGGATCGCAAAAATAAGCCAAATTGAACTGACGGCAAATTTTTTGCAGATTATTTTTCCCCACCGGATTCCCAATGACAGGAACCAAGGCGCAGTCGGAAACCGTTTCCTCAGCCGCGGGAAAATCCGAGGGTTCTTCGCCGCCTCCAACGCTCGGCGGTCAGCTCACCTGCCGTCGCTGGCTAACTCTCCGCTTTCAGCTAGCTCTCCGCTTCCAAGCAAATCGCCGCCAGCCACCGTATCTCTTTCGGCCGGGCCAGCCCTTACGCCCCCCTGGAAGCGACCTTGCGCACGGAGGACCCTCGCAGTCTTATGGTCGCCGGTATGACTCCAGCCGGGTGGCATGAAAATGTACAGCAACTTGTTCCGGATCCCGGGGGCGCGGGCGATATCGCGCCCAAGGCAAACAAACTCCCCAAAGTACATGTCCCAAAAGCTCCTTGTCCTCACCGGACGGGTAATCCCGTATTCGATCTTCACGGTCCTGTCTTCCGGCTGATAGGTGCGGAATACCCGGTCCCAGATATTCAGCAGGTTGCAAAAATTGGTATCGATATAAAGCGCGTTCCGGGCATGGTGGACCCGGTGATGGGAAGGCGTCAGGATCAGGCGCCCCAGAAAACCCATCCGCGCGTCGCGCATGATGTTTTCTCCGACGTGGATGAAAGCGCCCCAGGTGCCGTCGATCGCCATGATCAGGAAGAGCATCGGCGGGTTTACTCCCACCAGGATACAGATCGATGTGCGGATGACGTCGGCATAGGGGGCCTCCAGGAAGAAATGCATATAAGTGACGGAGAGGTTCATGGCCTCGGGGGCGTGGTGAGTGGAATGGAGGCACCAGAAGATGCGGACCTTGTGCCCGAGATAGTGATAGACAAAATGGGATAGCTCCCATACGACATACCCGAACAGGAACCAATACCAGGTAAAGGTCGTCTTCAGAAAGGCTGTCCGGCTGAAGACACCGATGCAAAACCCGATCGCGGCGATGCTGATGAAGCGCGAGATAAACCGGTTGGCGATATAGACCAGGAAGGGCATCCGGTAATCTTCAATCTTGAAACGTCGATAGACCAGAGCCCGTACAATCTCGATCAGCAGCAGAAGCGGGATAACGGGGGAAACGGCGCCCAGCAACCCGGAAACGGTGTGCAAAGGCGAAAAGTCATTCTTGTGGTACATGTCCAGCAGAGGACTAAGGCCGGAAAATCCCAGCAGCTCATCGGAAAGGACCTTAAAAATGTTCTCCATAACGGGCTGACAGTTGGTTGCGCTCGCCCTAAAAGTATCCTAATCCGGGTTGGGGGGCAAACTTTTTTTAAGAAACTAATTGAATAGTTTAATAACCAATTCATTAGTAGTAACTCGCTAAAATTAGGTCGTCACGCAGTAACCCCGCCGGGGACTTCAACAACTCCTCCCCGCTGGAATGTCAACCAGGGGCCGCAAAAATACATTCGGCCGCCGATGATGCGGCGGCCGAACTTATCTCATCCATCACTTCACGGTGATGTGTTTTGATGGGGATTTCTTTGCCTCCTCGGTCTTGGGCATCACCAATTTCAGCAAACCATTTTCATAGGTCGCGTCAATTCTGTCCCGCATGACGCCTTCAGGCAGCGTAAAGGAACGGGAAAAGGACGTATAATTAAATTCCTGCCTGGTGTGCCGCTCGTCCCTGTCCTTATCCTCGCGTCGTTGTTCCGATTCAGCGCTAATAGTCAGCAAATTACCTTCCACGTCGATGTTAAAGTCTTCCTTTTTCATGCCTGGTGCAGCCAGGGAGATCTCAAAATGATCCTTTCTTTCCACAATATTGACTCCTGGAATCGTCATCATGTGCATCGTGGAACCGCCATTGGAATCAAACCAACGGTCCCAGGGTTTGAAGAAATCGTGGAAAATTGAGGGAAGTGATTCGCCTCTCCTCATAACATCTCTTGTAGCCATAAAACCTCCTTTTTTTAAGTGAAGCAAATTCGATTCCGAGCGAAGAGGTTCTTTTGGATAACAAAAAACTCATCAAAAAGATGGCCAGATTGCTATTTTTGCGAATTCTTTAAGTAGTGTTAACACAGATGACAAAAAAGGCCAGGCAGCAGCCATCCCCACGACGGGCACGGTTCATGGTGGCGATCTTTTTCTTTGTTTCCGGTTTCGGTTTCGCAACCTGGGCCTCCCGCATTCCTACCATTCAAACGGAATTACACCTCAATGAAGCGCAGCTCGGCGCGGTACTTTTTGCCTTGCCCGTCGGACTCATGGGGACGGCACCTATCACGTCGGTTCTGCTGAGCCGTTTTGACAGCCGTCGGATTATGATGATCGGCGCGGTCAGTTTCAATCTCATGCTTTGCCTAATCGGATTCGCAAGTCAAACCTGGGAACTGGTAGCAGCCCTGGTTTGTTTCGGCTCATCGCGCAATCTGATGAACATTTCAGCGAATGCACAATCCGTTGGTGTACAGTCATTGTTCGACAGGTCGATTATCGCCCGGTTCCATGCAGTTTGGAGCCTGGCCATGTTCGGAGGCGCCGCGTTGGGTTCGCTGATGGTTTCTTTTTCGGTCGCGCCCGGCTGGCATTTTCTGTTGGTTGGCGTGCTGCTCAGCACATTTTGTTGGTACGCCTTCCCGGGAAGCCTGCGACAACAACCAGCGGCTCGGGAGCGCCGGCCCTGGTTTACCCTGCCGAATAAGACCCTGGCCAAATACGGCTTGATTTCCTTTGCGTCCATGGCTTGTGAGGGCACAATGATCGACTGGAGCGGCATCTATTTTCGTAAAGCAGTCCATGCCAGCCGGAGTGTTGCAACGCTCGGTTTTGTGGTTTATATGATCGCCATGACAATCGGCCGGTTGACGGGCGACCGGGTCGTCAACCGTTTCGGCATCAAGACAACGCTCACCTACAGCGGCGGGTTGATCGGCCTCGGTTTGCTGACGGCTGTCTGTTTTCCTTATCCGCTGACGGCGGGATTTGGTTTTATTCTCACCGGCTTTGGCGTATCCTGCGTGATCCCGATGGTTTTTGGCATGGCCGGCCGTACGCCCGGAATGAGCAGCGGCAGCTCGATTGCCGCGGTGTCGACCGTCGCATATTTCGGATTCCTGATCATCCCGCCGCTGGTGGGCTCCGTCGCCCAATTAGCCGGACTCAGGACCGCATATACGATGATCGCCTGCTTCGGCATACTGATCACCTGCCTGGTGCAACTTACGCTGGAAGATCAACCGCCGCTGGGCACGGTCGCTCCGCTCGAGCCTTGACTCCGTGCCGGTAAAGCTCTTTATACCGGAGGCAGTGTCAGACCAACCCGAACATTCCTATCCGTCTCGATGGTAAACGTGGATTTGAACATCCTGCTCACTCCGGTCTGCGTGTTTCGGATGGTATTGATGGTCAGGTAAGGGATCGGCTTTCTGCCCATGTTGAATGGCATCGGCTGATCGTGTCCCGGTCCCCGATACAATACACACTGGTCGGAAGCGATCTCAAACATTCCTGCAAGTAAGCCGTAGTACCGGTTCAGCATCGTCCGGAATACGAGGTCTTTCAACCGGCTGTCACCGCAAAACCGGAATATCCGGCGCGGATAACGTTCTGAGTAAACTTCGATGATTTGGGTCACGGTGGCTACCACCTGCCGAAAATCGGTGCTTTCCACCCAAGCGGGATCCTCCTTTACCTGCGTTTTGTTGCGAACATCGACCACGTATAGGTCAGGTACGTCCCGGATAAATCTAACCTGACGGACAACGGGTTCGGGCTGGACGGGACTGGTAAATTGAAAACTTGCAAAATCAGGCGTGGCCTGCAGTTTGGGATATGGTGCGCAAGACATATGATTAAGTTTGTTGATAATGCTGCGGCCGATGCAAAGACCGGCCGCAGCTGTTAAAAAAGGGGGTTACTTTCCTGACAGGCCGATTGTCTCTTCAGACAATTCCTGATCGCCGGTGGATTTTTCTTCCGCTACCTCCGGGATGGCAGGGGAAAGCCGCTGGGCAGAGGGCCTTCTGGCTTCGGTCCTCCGCCTTTTTGCGACCTCGGGTACGGGTGTATAGATCTTGATGGATTTCTCTGCCGGATTTGCTTCGATATGTTTCGGTTCGGGCTTGCTTCCGCCAAGTGTCACCAGGTACCGGTTCCCTCTTTCGAGTGCTGCCAGCATCGGCTTCTTCATGTCCGGCGATTCCAACTCCCGGATCGGATACCGCTCCAGCACTTTTTCCAGATCATAGTACCGGTAATACTTGTATTTGTAGTTGCCGTGTCCGTCTTTTTCCTCAAAATCAAGCTGAACCCAAACACTGTACTTTTCGTCATCCCGGTTGATCATGTCAACGCGGGCCGCTCTCCCGTCCAGCAAATTATACGCTTCCTTGAAGGTCACACCGACCCCGCGGTAGATGTAAAAAGAACGGGCTTTATTCCGGTCCGGTTCCTGTTCATACTCGATCCTGGCGATGTACCGGTCGAAAACATAGATCCCCTGTTGATCCTGTTTTTGGAAGTGAAGCCTGGCCTCGATCCGGACCATCCGGTCAAAAAAAGCGTCGGTAAACAATTCGAATTCCGGCTCGTTGTTGTTGATGTGTTCCTCCAACTGCTGATTGAGCAGTGTATTTTCGCCGAAGCCCAGATATTTGAGCCTTTCGTGGAGGAACTTTACATTTTCCGTCATTTTAGTTTAATTTAAAAGGTGATAAAATAATTCGATACCGTGCTTCGCACACTATATACTCCTCGCGATTTGCAGGGTAAACCCCGCCGCCTGAACCAGCAATGGCCGGGCTCCGTTTCTTTCCATGACCTCAATCTGTAGGCGGCAGTGCCGGGCAAGGGTATGACGCGGGATCGCGATAACACAGGTCAGTTTATCATGGCCGGGGACCTGCCGGGCGCTGTCAAACACAAAGACCGGTTTCAGTTCTTCCAGCCGCCTGGGAATACGATTTCCCTTTTGCTTTTGAGCGACATAAAACCGGATGCTGTTGATGTCATAATCCAACGCCGAGCGATTGACCAGTTTCAGCGAGAAAAAAAGCGTCGTTCCGCGCGCATAGATGCCTCTTACGACCAGTCTCATTTTCCCGTTCCTGTTGCTGAGATAGTAGATCCGCTGGATGTCCCGGGAAATTTTTTGGCAGCAGATCTCCATTTGATCATGGTTGACTGCGACCCCTCCCTGGGCCGCGGCATGGTTCGGCTGACTGA
This sequence comes from Puia sp., assembly GCA_035572015.1. GTDB lineage: Bacteria > Bacteroidota > Bacteroidia > Chitinophagales > Chitinophagaceae > Puia. The sequence goes on from DATNBP010000071.1 coordinate 13,554, forward strand.
CCAGGAAAAATCCTGTCAGAAGCGCCATTGGCAATTTCATTTTTGTACTTTTTTAAATGTGAATAATCGATCCCACCGGCCGGAGGGGAGAGGACAAGCAGAGCGGCATTTTTATAAGGGGGTAACCCTGGTCAATTCCCACCGTTGCGGCAACTCGCTTACCGCGCCAACGCACCGGGTTACCCACCTTATTCAGACACCCCTAACTCATCGTCTCTTGTGGGAGTAAAGATAGATGGACGGTGCGCCGGTGGGGGGTGTTTTGCCGGGAAGAATTGCGCAGGAAAGGCTAAAAAGTGAGGTATCTTAAGTTGAGCAGCGAAAGGATTTGTGCCTGCCGTATTAAGAAACAGAAATTTTTATGCCCACAGGTCAATAAAACATAAAGAAAGCCGCATTACTTTCCTCCGGATTTCTTATTGCTTTTTTTCGATGCATTCGATCCGCCCGCTTCCTTGCCCGCGGCCCTGCCGCTTTTCACATTCCGGTACTTGGTGTCGCTGATCCCGAAGAAAGAATGCTTCAGGTTCTCGCTGAGCCGGCCAAGTAATTCCGGGCATGTCTGCAGCATATATTGCTGCAGATGTTCCGGGTCTTTCATTCGCAGGAAGCCCTCCAGGATCTTTGTGTCGCAGTAGTACTTCAGCACGATGAACAGCGTCAGCAGTGCAAGACTATGAAAACGTTCCACGCCCGCAAGAAGGTCTTTCCTTGACATCCGGAAAACAACGGTGTCCTCGACGGCCTCGACGGTCTCCACGGAAGGCACCTGGCGGAAACAGCTGACGACCGATGTGGCGATGTCATTTTCCGTCATGAACCAGTTGTTGTATATTTTGAACGTGCCGCGCTTCTCGTCGTAGTGTTCCTGGTAGGCGCGGAGCAACCCCGTCTTGATAAACCAAACATAATTGCACGTTTCTCCCGGCTTCAGCAGAACCTCTCCGGCTGCGATCCGGATCTCATCGGTATTTTCGAGGATGTAATGTTTGGCGTCATTGGTGAGTTGCCAGTAATTCTCGCACAGGTAGCGCAAAATTTCTTTCATACGTTAAGGTTTTTAAAATGAATGTTGATTGGACCCAGTGCGAATAAATAAAAACATGCTGCAGTAATCCTGCAGTCGTACAAATCAAATTGTCGTAATTTTATGGGTCAGGAGATATCATCGTATGGCACAGGATTCCAGCGTCAACAAACGCATCGTCGTCATCGGGGCCGGGTTTGCAGGGCTTCGCGTTGCCAGAGCACTCAATAATACGCATTACGAATTAACCCTCATAGATCGCCATAATTACCACGAGTTCCAGCCGCTAATGTACCAGGTAGCCACGGCCCGCCTCGAACCTTCCAGTATTTCATTTCCGTTGAGGCGCGTATTCCAGCATACCCGGAACGTCAATATCCATATCGCCGGGGTGGAACGTGTGGACACGGCAGCGAAAGTCGTTCATACCAGCGTGGGGGAGGTGCCTTATGACCGCCTGGTGATCGCATTGGGTTGCACCACCAATTTTTTCGGAAATCAGCGTATCCAGGACCACTCCTTCCCGATGAAATCCGTTCCGAATGCGATGGCCCTCCGCAACCGCATCCTGCAAACCTTCGAGGATACGATCGTCGCAGGACCGGCGGAACGGCAGGCCTTGTTGAACTTCGTCATCGTCGGCGGCGGCCCGACCGGAGTGGAATTGTCCGGCGCAATGGCGGAGATGAAAAAGTATATTCTGCCGAAGGACTATCCGCGGATCGACTTTTCGAGGCTTACGATATACCTTCTCGAAGGTTCGCCCCATACGCTCAATTCCATGAGCGAGCCATCCAAGACCAAATCGCGCGAGTATCTGGAGAAACTTGGAGTTATTGTCCGTACCGGTACGATAGTGGAAGACTATGACGGCGAGACCGTCAGACTGAAAAGCGGCGAAACCATTACGGCCAGGAACCTCATTTGGGCGGCAGGCGTGACAGGTAACCGGATAGAGGGTATCCCTGACTCCAGCGTGTTGAAGGGGAACCGCCTGAAGACAAACCGCTATCATGAGGTGGAAGGCGTTGAAGGGGTCTACGCGATCGGCGACATCGCGTGGATGGCAACCCCGAAATATCCGAACGGACAGCCACAGTTGGCGAATGTCGCGATCGCGCAGGCGGCCAATTTAGCCGGCAATTTCAAGCGGGAGTTGCGCGGAAAGCCGAAAGTGGAGTTCGAATACCATAACAAGGGCACGATGGCGACGGTGGGTAAGCGAAAAGCCGTGGTCGACTTGCCCCGGCTGCATTTTCAGGGTTTCTTCGCGTGGCTGACCTGGATGTTCGTGCATTTGATGCTCATTCTGAGCGTGAAGAACCGGCTCTTTATCTTTCTGAACTGGATGATGAGCTATTTTGCCAACGACTCAACGCTCCGGCTGATGCTTCGCCCGGACAAGGATTCGTAGCTTTCACCCTGCAGGGTGGAGGATTTTTTCCTTATTTTTGCCGGACTCCAACCGATATTCAACTTATCATGGCCGAAATCATCGTAGAACTGAAGCATTGCAATATCTACCAGGGGGACAGCCTGATCCTCCAGGACGTCAATCTGGTCGTCGAAAAGGGGCAGTTCGTGTACCTCGTCGGAAAGACTGGTACCGGCAAGTCGAGCCTGCTCAAGACCATTTATGGCGATATTCCGCTTCGGGAGGGGGACGGCCTGGTGGCCGGCTTCGATTTGCAAAAGATGGATTGGAAGAACGTTCCCTATCTTCGACGCACCCTGGGCGTAGTTTTCCAGGATTTTCAGCTTCTCACGGACCGCAACGTCAACGATAACCTCAAATTCGTGCTTCGGGCGACGGGCTGGAAGGACGTCAGGCTTATGGACGAAAAGATCGCTGACGTCCTCGATAAGGTGGGACTGAAGTCCAAGGGATTCAAAATGCCTTTTGAAATGAGCGGCGGGGAGCAGCAACGCGTCGATATTGCCCGTGCACTGCTTAATTCGCCAAAATTGATCCTCGCGGACGAGCCCACGGGTAATTTGGATCCGGAGACTTCCGACGAGATCATGCAGCTGTTGTTCCAGATCTCGCGCGATTATGGCACGTCCATCATCATGGCCACACACGATTACCGGGTCATCAGCAAGTTCCCTGCCCGAACGGTTAAGACGGAACGCGGCATAGTGATCGACAACGCGACGGTAGCCCTCGACTAACCCGCCACCTGCGGTTCGTCGGACCAGATCGAACGCAAAAGCAGGTCGAGGTTCTCTTCCTGGTTATACAACTCCTTCAGCAACGTTTTCCGTGCCCGGATGTCTTCCGGCTGCATGGGCCGGCTGTACAATTCAATCAGTTTTTCCCGCATTCCGGCGGCTCCATCGGCAACATGGCAAACCGGCGCGAGACCTGTACCCCGCACCATTTCGCTGTTGACGACGCAATGTCTTCCGTTGTACAGTGCGTTCAGCAATTTCAATTTGACCCCCGTGCAATTGAAGGACGGCAGGATATTCACCTGCGCCTTCGCGATCAGGTCCTGCATTTCGCTTTCCGACGGGTCGGCGATAAGACAGCTCAGGGGGTATTGATAGATCTGCCGGGTGAGCCAGGCCGATGGCTGCTTCCCGGACACGATCAGGGGCAGCTCCAGACCGCAAAATACATGCTTAAGCAACCATACGACGGCCTGCTCGTTTTCCGGCACCGAGAGATTGCCCTGGTACAGGCAGAAACAGCCGGTGCCTTCGCGCGCGGTCACCTCACCGAAGGGAAGGAACACGGGCAAAGTCTGGATCCGGCGGGCACCGAATTCGCTTTCATATTGTTCCCGGTCGGTTTCCGAGACGGCCAGGATCGGAACCTTGGAGGCGATCCGGTGTTCATAGGTCCGAAGCAGGTTACTCTCATGGAGGTAGTAGATCTTTTTCCAGATAGAACGTTCGGAACGGTACAGCTGCCGGTAATATTGGTATTCGACGTTATGCAGCCGGAGCAGGATCCTTCGTCCTTCAAACCGCTCGTCATTCAGCAAATAGGTGCAATGTATCCCTTCGAGCAGGATGGGGTGATTGTCCGTCAGCAGCCGGTCGAGCAGACCGCCGTTGGACCGGGAGCAAACGATATAAGGCAACTTGTGCGAAAAGCCCTTGTGTCCTTCGTGTCGCGCGTAATAGTGCACTTCGGCGCAGAATTCGTTAAGCGCCGGCTGTTCGCCGCGCCCGTATTCGAAACAATGAAGATGGATCTTCACCCCCGCGGTATGCAAGGCCTTTACCTTTTGAAAGAGGTCGACAACGCCCCCATAATCCACGGGGTATGGCACGTCCAGGC
>DATNBP010000072.1:0-43032 GCA_035572015.1 Puia sp.
CAGCCAGGTTTCGACCGGCAAGTCGACCCGCTGCCTCGAACCGTCGCGCCAGACCAGTTCCAGCACTGCCGGCATAGCCATGCGCTTCAGGTTGGCGATCGTTACATCTACTCCGCCCGCCGATGGGTGTGCATCCTCCACCGCAAGGTCGAGACGCCAGTTGTGAAGGAACCATTCCCGCCAGAACCAGGACAGGTCCTCTCCGCCTTCATTGTCCATGGTATGGAAAAAATCGTAGGGGCCGGGGTGCTTGTAGGCCCAGGCCCGGATATAATGCCGGAACGCCCAGTCGAAGCGGCGGCGTCCGAGTATCTGCTCACGCAGCAGCACGAGGCCGAGGGCGGGCTTGAAATACACCATCGGGTGGCGATATTTTTCCGGAATGGCGTCGGCGCGGGTCAGCATCACGGGTGCGTCCGGGTCCCGGAGCAGCGGCAGGACCTCTTCGACCGGATTGCCGCCACCGGGCGCATATTCGTCGTCCCGTTTGGGCCCGAATTCGCCATGGTTGAAAGCGTCCGCCGCATAGATGTCGATAAAGGTGTTGAAACCCTCATCCATCCAACCATAGGTCCGCTCGTCGCTGCCGACGATCATCGGAAACCAGTTGTGTCCGATCTCATGCGCTGTCACCCAATAGAGGACCTTCGCAGTATCAGTATAGCCGTCAAACACGATCCCCGGATATTCCATCCCGCCCGCAATGCCGGCCTCGTTGATCGCGACCGGATAGGGGTAGGGGAACCATTGGGCCGAAAAATATTCGATCGATCCTTTCAGGTATTCGGTGGCCCGGCTCCACGCGCCGCGGCCCTGGCTCTCCACGGGGTAAACGGACATCGCGAGGCACTTCTTCCCCGACGGCAGGTTGACGCGCGCGGCATCCCAGATATAGGCGCGGCTTGCCCCGAAGACCACATCGCGGGTGTTGGACATTTTGAAATGCCAGGTCAGCGTGCCGGTGTGCGCTGGCCGGCTGGAAGGGAGCCCCACCTCGGCGGCTGTGCGGATCATGACGGTTGCGTCGCTGCCGCGAGCGGTATTCAGCCGTCCCTGTTCGGTGGCCGTCAGGACCTCCCCCGGGTTCTGCAGTTCACCCGATCCGGCAACGATCATATCCCAGGGTACCGTTACCCGGTAATCGAAATTTCCATACTCGCAATAGAATTCGCCGCTTCCCAGAAACGGCAGGGTATTCCAGCCCTGGCGGTCGTCGTATACGCACATCCGCGGATACCATTGGGCGACTTCGTAGATTTTTCCGTTCCGGGTCGGAAAATAATCGGTTCGGTTACCAAAATCCCCCGGGATCGTATAGTGATAGCGGATCTCGATCGTGATCTGAGCGCCGTGCCCCGGTAACGCCTTCGCCAACCGGATTTGGAGCCTTGTGTCCGAAACGGCCGTGTCCGCATCGGTCGGCGAGGCGCCCTGCCGGATCTTTACCGATTCCAGTTGGAAGCCGTCGGTATGTCTTACGGGCGCCATCCCGGTGTAGAAATTCGATCGCGCGTCCGGTCTGTAGGTCTGCTGTTCCAGGTAAAGCCAGAGGCAATGCAGGCTGTCGGGGCTGTTGTTGGTATAGGTAATGACATCGACGCCGCGGATGCTGTTGGCGACAGTGTCGAGGATGGCCGACAGCCGGTAGTCCGCGCGGTTTTGCCAATAGGAGGCAGAGGGGCCGCCGTCGGGCGATCGCGTCGCGAGATGCTCGTCGCGGTAGAAGCCCGGAGCGAAGAGCGCGTGCGGTTCATACTTATCTCCCGCGCCCCGTGGGGAATGTTCCCGGGCAGCCTGGCCAAAACCAGTTGCGCAGAAAAAAGTCGCGGATAATAAAAGGGGAAAGGAATATTTCGCCATGGTGCGGCGAAAATAGCCAAACTAATTCAGCTGCACAACAGGAAGCCGGTAATGCAAACCATCAACCGCGAAGAGTTCGTCGATCTCTATCGTCCGGTATCTGTATAGCGGAGACTTCGCCAGGTAGCGTTCCACCAGCGGCATCCGGCGGCCTGTTGCGGCATCCGCTCTACAGTTCCCAGTCGATGATCCGGTTTGCCCATTCTTCTCGGTAGGGTGTCGTGACTTTGATATAATTGTCCGTGTAACCTTCCATTAGTGAGGTAGTGACATGGCCTTCCAGCAGCACTTTCCGGCTCTGACCGCGGTGCTCCCCGATAAATCCTTGCATTTTTTTCCAGGAAAGGTTCCTGAGCGTCTTATTCCGATCGGCGCGCACAGCCATCGGGACGATCGGTCGGATGTCCAGCGCGTGGGTGTTGTCACGCTCCGAATAGGTAAAGACGTGGAGATAAGAAACCGGGAGGGCCTCGAGGAATTCGGTCGTCTCCATGAACAGACTTTCTGTTTCGCCCGGATGACCGACGATGACGTCCGCCCCGATAGCCGCGTGTGGCATAGCCGCCTTGATGCACCTCACCCGTTCGGCGTACATTTCCCGGCGATATCGCCGGCGCATCAACCCGAGAAGGAGGTCGCTGCCGCTCTGCAGGGGGATATGGAAATGCGGCATGAAGCGCTTGCTGGCCGCGACCCAATCGATCATGGCAGGCGTTAACAGGTTGGGTTCGATCGACGAGATCCTGAACCGGTCGATCCCTTCGATAGTATCGAGCTCCCGGATCAGCCCGAAAAAATCTTCGCCATTTTCGCCGAAATCTCCCAGGTTGACACCTGTCAGGACGATCTCGCGGATGTCTCCGCGCGCGGCCAGGTCCTGGACGGTGGCCACTGTGCGGGCGATCGTCCCTGAGCGGCTTTTGCCGCGCGCAAGCGGGATGGTACAGAATGAACAATTGTAGTCACAGCCGTCCTGGACTTTCAGGAAGGTCCGGGTTCTGTCGTGCAACGAAAAGGCGGGATGGAAATCCTTTACTTCATCGATATCGCAACTGCAGATCCTTGCTCCCTGTCCCCTGGTCACGTCCGCGAGGTGCGACGCCAGGTTGAATTTTTCCGCTGCACCCAGCACAAGGTCCACGCCCGGTATGGCGGCGATCTCCGCCGGCTTCAGTTGAGCATAGCATCCGGTGATCACCACCATGCTCCCCGGGGCCTGCCGCCGGATCTTCCGCACGAGGTACCGGCACTCCTTATCGGCGTTTCCGGTGACGGAGCAGGTATTGATGACATAGACGTCCGCCTGGTCGTCGAAATCGCGCTTTTCAAAACCCTCCTGCTCCAATAGGCGGGACAGGCTCGACGTCTCCGAATAGTTGAGCTTGCAGCCGAGTGTGTGAAAGGCCACCGTCTTGTTGCGGGCTATTTGCATCAGCCGGCAAAGGTAGCTAATATTTCCTACTTTAGCTGTCGATGAAACCCCTCTGGTGGCTGTATTGCGGTTATGCTTTTTTGATGTTTGTGATCGGGATGATCTGCGTATTGCCTTTTGTCGCTATCTATTCGCTGCAGGGCGACCTGACCGGCGGAGACAGGATCTACGGGATTTGCCGTTACTGGGACAATGCCTGGCTCTGGCTGATCGGCATCCGGCACGAGAATATATACCTGTCACGGCCGGACCCGGCGAGGCGTTATGTATTTGTGTCCAATCATATTTCCTATCTCGACATTCCCATTATCCTGCAGGCCGTTCGCCGGAACCGTTTCCGGGTGCTGGGAAAGGCGGAGATGACCCGGATGCCGTTGTTCGGGTTCATTTATTCGAGAGCCGTCGTGCTGGTCGACCGGAGCACCGCCGACGCCCGGTCCCGCAGCGTGCGGGAGCTGAAAACGATGCTGGCCGCCGATCGCTCGGTCTTCATCTTCCCTGAAGGAACCTTCAATGAAACCGGCCGGCCGTTGAAGGCCTTTTATGACGGCGCATTCCGGATCGCCATCGAAACCCAGACCCCGCTGCAGCCCATCCTGTTCGTCGACACCTATGACCGGATGCATTACTCGAGCCTGCTCAGTCTCCGGCCAGGCAAATCGCGTGCTGTCTTTCTGCCGGAAATCGGTGTAGAGGGGCTGACGCTCGCCGACCTGCCTGTTTTGAAACAGCGGGTCTTCGACTGCATGGAACAGGGGCTTATCCGGCGTTCCGTGACATGGATCCGGACGGCGTGAGATGTTCGGCGCGAGTCCGTCTTTTACCGTAATTTGCGGCTAATGTATGCCGAAGTCATCATACCGCTGGCATTACCCACGAATTACACCTGGTCCGTACCGGAAGAATGGCAGTCCCGGATCCGGGAAGGTTGTCGTGTGGAGGTGGAATTGCGGAACAAGAAGTATGCCGGCATTGTCAGAAGGCTTCATGACGAAAAGCCGTCGGCATTTCAGCCAAAACCCATCGGCAATCTCCTCGATACGGAACCCATCCTTCATCCTTCCCAGCAAAAGCTGTGGGAATGGATCGCCGATTACTATCTCTGCAGCGAAGGCGAGGTGATGGCCGCGGCGCTGCCCGCGCATTTCAAGTTGAGCAGCGAGACCATTCTGGTCTTCAACGAAGAGACAGGCGACGATTTTTCTCATCTCGACAATGATGAATTCATCGTAGCCGAAGCGCTGCTGATCCGGAAGGAATTGAAGCTCTCCGAAGTACAGCAGTTGCTCGATTCCAACCATGTCTACCCTGTCATCAAACGGTTGATCGATAAGAAGATTTGTTTTGTCTGGGAGTCGCTCAAAGAAACCTATGTGCCCAGGAAGGCGGACTTTGTATCGTTACATCCCGACTATGCGGCTGAAGAAAGGTTGGCGGAGTTGCTGAACGGATGGGAGCGCGCGCCGAAACAGCTGGAACTGCTGCTTGCCTATTTGCACCTGCAAAAGACAGGAGGCGAAGTCCCGCGCGCCGCACTCCTCAAAAAATCCGGCGCATCGGCGGAACAATTAAAAGGGCTCGTCGGGAAGAATATATTGCGGATTGAGACGCGGACGGTCGACCGGGCGGTATACCTGCCAAGAAATGTGCTGATCGATTTTGAGCTGACGCCTGCACAGCAGGCAGCCTATGACGGCATCGAGGCTGTCTTCCGGGAACGCCCAGTCTGTTTGCTGCACGGGGTGACCTCCAGCGGTAAAACGCTGATCTATATCCGCCAGATCGAAGCCGCCATCCGGGAAGGGCGGCAGGCGCTGTACCTGCTGCCGGAAATCGCCCTGACCTCGCAGATCATCCGGCGGCTGCAACGGCATTTTGGCGGGTATGTCGGCGTCTATCACAGCAAATTCAGCCAGAATGAGCGGCTCGAGACCTGGAACAAGATCCGGACCGGGGAATTGAAGGTGATTCTCGGCGCCCGCTCCGCCATCTTTTTGCCATTCGCCGACCTGGGCCTTGTCATTGCCGACGAAGAACATGATCCTTCGTATAAGCAGCAGGAACCCGCGCCCCGGTACCATGCGCGGGACGCCGCGATCTACTATGCATCGCTTTTCGGGGCCCGCGTCCTTTTGGGAAGTGCAACACCCGCGGTGGAATCCTATTACAATGCAACCACGGGCAAATATGGTCTGGTCGAACTGAAAGAACGGTTCGGCAACCTGCCGATGCCGGCGATCGAAGTGGTCGATACAAAGGTGGTCCGGCCCTTCAGGAGGGCGAAACCGCCGAAGGGTATTGGCGCCGCGCCGGCGCTGCGGGCCGCCGGGAAAGAGCCTGCGGCGCTGGTGATTGGGAACGTGGAAGCGGCGCCGGACCCGGCGGACAAAGGAGATGGGGCAACAGACGATCCGCTGACCGGGTCACGCGATTATGGGAAGCCCATCCTCAGCCCCGCGCTTCATGCGGAGATCGAACGCTCGCTGGCCGCGGGACGGCAAGTCATACTGTTCCAGAACCGGCGCGGCTATTCGCCATACCAGGTTTGCGAGGTCTGCGGCTGGATCCCCCAATGCCGCAATTGCGACGTTTCGCTCAATTTCCACAAGCTGACCAACAAACTGCACTGCCATTATTGCGGGACGGTCTATGCGCCGGTCCACACCTGCCCGGCTTGTGGCAACCACCGGTTCGTTCAGCGGAATTTCGGGACCGAGCGCATCGAAGAGCATCTTGAGTCCGTCTTCCCGAAAGCGCGGGTCGCGCGAATGGACATTGACAGCGTCCGCGGAAAAACTGCTCATGACACGCTGATCCAGCAATTCGAGCAACACAAGATCGACATCCTGGTAGGCACGCAAATGGTGGTGAAAGGACTCGACTTCGAACACGTCAACCTTGTCGGGATCCTCGACGCCGACAGCATCATCCATTTTGCCGAATTCCGCGCGAACGAACGCGCATTTCAATTGATGGAACAGGTCAGCGGCCGCGCCGGCCGGAAAGATGGCGAGGGTAAAGTCCTGATCCAGGCCGCCGATACGGCGCATCCGGTCCTGGCCTATGTCAGGGCCCATGACTATTCACTCTTCATCCATCATGAATTGCCGTTCCGGCGGCAATTCGGTTACCCGCCTTTTACCCGGATCATCCGGGTCACTTTCCGGCACCGCAGCAAGGAAGTGGTGGAATCTGCGGCGGGATTTTTTGCGATCACGCTGAGAAAAGAATTTGCCGGCTGTCTTGTCGGACCCGCCGAACCGGTCATTGCGCGGGTGCGGAACCAATACCTGATGGAGTTGATGCTGAAGCTCCCGAAGGATGGTGCGACGATCAATTTCGCCAAACACATTATCCGCCAGCAGACGGCTATCCTGCACAACGACCGGAAATTCCGGAGTGTTGTCATTATCCCCGATGTGGATGCGTTGTAGCCGCCGGCTTAGGCTTTCAGCATGATCTTTTGGCCGGTCCTCGCGGCCTGGTAGATCGCCTCGACGAGGACCATGTCCCGCTTGCCTTCTTCGCCGTCCACGGGGACCACCGGCTGTTGTCCCTGCAGAATGATGCCGGACATCTCGTCCATCTGGACGGTCTGATGCACAGTATCGGGTTGCGTCAGTTCGCCCTTATTGGTGCGGCCCTTTGTGGGCCCGTAGCCCGTCGCGGGAAGCAGCTCGGCAAACCCAGCCGACCCGTCCAGAAAAAAGCGGTCGAGGTTGTCCATATTGTAGGTGGAAAGACAGGAGGCGACCGCGCCGCCGGGGAAGCCGAACTGGAACTGGATCGTCTCGTCGATCCCAGGGACAAACCGGTCCGGGTCTGTCTTTGTCTCCTGCGCTGTGACCCAGGCGGGCTCTTCTCCCACCATATAACGGGCGCCATTGACCGAATAAATGCCGATATCCATCATCGACCCGCCGCCGGAAAGTTTGGGATTCCGCCGCCATTGGCGGGGGTCGCCGCTGACGAAGCCCGAGAGTCCCTGGAAAAAACGGATCGTGCCAAGCTCGCCCGCCTTTCTCATGCGGATCACTTCCAGCGTCTTTGGTTCGAAATGCATCCGGTAGCCGATCAGGAGATGCACGCCCGCCGCCTTGCAGGCATCGATCATCTCCTGGCATTCCTGCGAGCTGACGGCCATCGGCTTTTCGCAGATCACGTGCTTGCCGGCTTTCGCGGCCCGGATGACAAAATCCTTATGGGTCGCGTTGGGCGTGATGACATAAACCGCGTCGATATTCGGATTGTCCCTCAGCTGCTCCATGGTCTGATAATTGTAGCAGTTGGCTGCCGGAATATTGTACCTCTTTCGCCAGACAGGGATCTTGGCCGGCGTGCCGCTGATCGCCCCGACGAGCTTTGCCTTCCGGCATGACTGCATGGCATTGGCCACCCGGGTTGCGTAATCGCCCAGGCCGAGCAGAGCCACGCGAAGGATAGGTCCGTCATAGCGGGAATCGGGAGCGTTGGCGCAGCCGGCGACGATAGTGCCGGGCATGGCGGAAAGGACGAGGGCGGAGCCGGTCAGTCGGTGAAGGAAGTCTCGGCGTGTTGACATAGCGAAGGGTTTGATGGCCTAAGTTATTGTGTTTTCTCGAAAAACTCGTCCTACATTGCATTCAAAAAGTATCATTGCCTTATGGGATGGACAGCAAATTTTGATTTGCAACCCTACAACACTTTCGGGATTGCGGCGACCGCGCGGCATTTCGCGCGGTTTTCGGGGATCGAGGAGCTCGCTGAATTGCTGGAGTCCGGCCCACGCGGCAGAGATCTGCGGCGCAACGGCGACGCGGCGGCCGCCGGGCGCCGGGGAGGCGAGCCGTTGTTTGTACTTGGCGGGGGCAGCAATGTTCTGCTGACAAAGGATATTGACGGTTGGGTGCTGAAGAATGAGATTGCCGGCATCCGGCTCGTAAGGGAGGACGAGCGGCATTGCTATGTCCAGGTGGGAGCCGGAGAGGCCTGGCACCCCTTCGTGTTGTATTGTTTGGATCGGAACTGGGCCGGCGTCGAGAACCTTTCCCTGATCCCCGGGAACGTCGGCGCGTCGCCGATGCAGAATATCGGCGCCTATGGCGTAGAGTTACGCGACGTTTTCCATGAATTGGAAGCCTGGGATCTGCAGGACGGGAAGATCCGGATGTTTACGCTTAACGATTGTCAGTTCGGCTATCGCGATTCGGTATTCCGGCACTCCTGCAAGGACCGCTTCATCATTCTCAACGTCACATTCCGGCTCAACCGCAAACCCATTTTTCACACCGGGTATGGCGCGATCCGGGAAGAACTGGAAAAAATGGAGGTACAACAACTCAGTATCCGGGCGGTTTCGGAAGCGGTGATCCGCATCCGCACGGCCAAGCTTCCGGATCCGGTGCGGATCGGAAACGCAGGCAGCTTTTTTAAGAACCCGGCGGTTCCAAACCCTCAATTTGCCGCGCTGAAGGACCGGTTCCCCGATATCGTCGGCTATCCCGATCCCCATCACCCGGTGACGAAGCTGGCTGCCGGCTGGATGATCGAACAATGCGGATGGAAGGGGTTTCGGCGTGGCGACGCAGGTTGCCATGAACGGCAGGCCCTGGTGCTGGTGAACTATGGTCATGCCAGCGGGCGGGAAATCTTCGAGCTGAGCGAGGAGATACTCCGCAGCGTCCGCAAGAAATTCGGCGTCACGCTGGAAAGGGAAGTCAATATCGTTTGAGGGCGCGGTCTCCGGCCTTGCTGAGCTCGCGGCCTGCGTCTAATTGAAATCTTCGCCTTCGGCATCGTCGTCGTCGCTGCTGAAACTTCCGCCGGCTGATCCGAGGTTCACCATCGAACCGATCAGGTCCTTGAATTCGATCTTCCCTTCGACCACCTTTTTGCTGATCAGCGAATAGGCCGACAGGCCGTGGAGTACGAACTCCATGAGGAGCGCAGCTTCACGCTCGTTGGCGTGTTTGAAATATTTTTTGACCAGCGCATGCAGTCCGTCGACCTTGTAGAGCTGCTGGATCTTCTCGGAATCGGGCGTATTGAAGAAGAGGTTCAGATGATTGCCCTTGTCGAACCAATGCGTGATCGCACGGAAGGGGTTCTCGTCACGGGTATCGGCCTTGCGTTTCTTAAGCTGCTCCGGATTGGGAAAATAGTTGACGAATTGCGAGCGGAACGCCTTTTCCAGCAGGTTGAATGCCACCTGGTAGGGACCTTCCTGCTCGCCCTCATAGACAAGTTCGATCTTTCCGGTGATGGAAGGTACGATGCCGATCAAATCGCTCATCCAGATCTGCGTCTGCCGCTCATTGTTGAGGATGGCGCGCCGTTCGGCCGCGCTTACCGCGTTTTCGAATGCGGCGATCGTAAGCCTGGCGGAAACCCCGCTCTTCTTGTCCACGTACTCGCTTGTCCGGGCTTCGAAAGATACCTGCTCGATCAGGCGTTTTACCAGGTCGCTGATCATGACGATCCCTTTCTGTTCTTCGTGGATATCGGCTTCCTGCTCGGTGATGGCCAGAGCCGTATCGAGGGTTTTGGGGTAATGCGTGAGGATCTGGCTTTCGATGCGGTCTTTCAGCGGCGTCACGATCGAGCCGCGGTTCGTATAGTCTTCCGGGTTGGCCGTGAATACGAACAGCATGTCGAGCGGCATCCGGAGCTTGAATCCGCGGATTTGGATATCGCCCTCTTCCAGGATGTTGAAGAGTGAGACCTGGATACGCGCCTGCAGGTCGGGGATCTCGTTGATGACGAAGATGCCGCGGTTACTTTTCGGGATGATGCCGAAGTGAATGACCTGTTCGTCCGCGAAATTGAGCCGGAGGTTCGCCGCTTTGATGGGGTCTATATCCCCGATCAGATCGGCGACGCTGACATCGGGCGTCGCGAGCTTTTCACCGTAGCGGTCGCTGCGGTGCAGCCAGGTGATCGGGGTGTCATCGCCTTTGCTCCGGATCAGGTCACGTGCAAATTTAGAGATCGGCGCAAAAGGGTTGTCGTTGACCTCGCTGCCCGCCACATAGGGAATATATTCATCCAGAAGTTCGACCATCTGGCGCGCCATCCTGGTCTTTGCCTGACCGCGCAGTCCGAGGAAAAGGATATTGTGGCGGGACAAAAGGGCGCGTTCGGTGTCCGGGATCACCGAATCTTCGTAGCCCAGGATGCCCGGGAATGTCGTCTCTTTATTTTTCAGCTTGTTGATAAGGTTGACGCGAATCTCTTCCTTTATAGATTTGTTCCGATAACCGGCATGCTTCAGTTCTCCAAGCGTTCTGATCTTTGTGATGTCCATTTGAGCGTTTTAGTATTTCAATTTTCTCAATACACGGTCTTTCTTTTCCCGGACTCGAAGTCACGGAAGATAAAACTTCCCAGCCGGTCAAGCGCCGCGAAAAAGGCCTTCCCATTATTGGTTTCGGTAAATTCATTGACAAATCGTTGCAGGTATGGATCGCTGGCGATCATGAAGGTAGTGATGGGGATCTTCAGCTTCTTGCATTGCGCCGCCAGGTTGAGGCAACGGCTGGTGATCTTCCGGTCCAGGCCGAAGCTGTTCTTATAGTATCGCTTCCCCACTTTCAGGCAGGTCGGCTTGCCGTCGGTGATCATAAAAATTTGCTTGTTGGCGTTGCGTCGCCGGCGCAGGATGTCCATTGCCAGTTCGAGACCGGCGACGGTATTGGTATGATAGGGGCCGACCTGCAGGTAGGGGAGATCTTTGATCTCCACGGGCCAGGCGTCATTGCCAAAGACGACGATGTCCAGCGTGTCCTTTGGATATTTCGTCGTGATCAGCTCGCTGAGCGCCATTGCCACCTTTTTGGCGGGGGTGATGCGATCCTCGCCATAAAGGATCATGGAATGGCTGATGTCGATCATCAGCACGGTCGAAGTCTGTGCCTTGAAATCCGTCTCGCGGATCTTGAGGTCGTCCTCCTGCATATCGAAGGATTCGATGCCATGGTTGATCTGCGCATTGCGGATCGATTCGGTGAAGTCGATCTGTTCGAGCTGGTCGCCAAACCGGAAGGGCCTGGTCTCGGGGTTGGCCTCATCGCCCGCTCCGGGCTTGAAGGTGTTGTGATTGCCCTGTTTCGTCTTCTTCAGTTTGCCGAAGATCTCCTCGAGGGAACGCCGCCTGATGCCTTGCTCGGTCTTGGGCGTGATCCGGATCTCGCCTGTTTGCTTGTTATCGTCGATATATCCCTTCTCCTTCAATTCTTCGATAAAATCGCCCATTCCGTATTCCTCGTCCGTCAACTGATATTCCTTGTCGAGCTGGTTCATCCATTGGAGGGCTTCACCGACATCTCCGTTGGTGTAGCTGAGCAATTGCATGAAAATATCCAGCAGCTGGTCGAATTTTGGCTTGCCTTCCTCATTGGGATCATACCGCTTAAAGTGAAATCCGATCATAGTCCTTTCAAGTTACTACTTTATTTGATGTACCCACCTACAAAAACAGCTCCCTGGCGGGAACTGTCCTTTATATAACTTTTCACGGTATAGTAACATTTCGGGAGGCGGATTGTTTGCGCGCCCGGGGCAGTCTTATTTCGGAGGCGCCGCGACTTTTGAGGGTGAAGGTGGCGCCACATACTGCTTATTCCATGCGTCCAGCTGTAAAAGCATCTGGTACGAGCTCATGATATCGTCCTTGAAGGCCAGTTGACGGTCAGTCAGGTTGCCTCCCTTATTCTGGGCAGCCATCTGCGCGTTGACGGCCAACTGTTCGTTGGGCTGGCTTTCCCCCAGGGAGTTGTAATACCGGAGCTGCTGCTCCAGGTCCTTCCGCAGCGAGGTGGCGACCTTGGCGGCCAGCTTCGTGTCGTTGCACTGGTAGCAGGCCAGCAGGAAGCTCATGGATATCCGGTTTTGCTGGTTGCCATAGGTGGAGGTCATGCCGTATGGGAAATTCGACTCGAGCACATTTTGGTCGAAATGCTCCAGTACGTTGCGGGCGGAATCTTTCTTACCCGCGTCGATCAGGCTCAGCGCCAGTTGTGCGTGCGCGGCCCGGATCGTGTTGAGGTGCCGGCGGTTTTCCTCATCGTAATACACTCCGGGATGATTCGCATTACCGTATGCGAATTTGGTCATCATATTGGTATAGGCCAGGTCATTGTTGTAAAATCCGTAGGGGCTCCCGCTGGATTCCACCGGAACCAGTTGGCCGGCGAGGCCGTTTTGCCGGATATATTTGGACAGCCCGAGGCTTTCCACCTCGTAGGTGGAGTTGAAGCAGATGGGCCGCTGCCATTTATTTGCGGCTATGATTGCGAGCACCGCCAGCTCGTTCTTGAAGAGGTAGTTCTTGTTCGGGCTGATATCGAGGTGCAATTCGCTAACCACGCTGTCGCCCGGGTTGACCGTTCCATTGGCGCGCACCGTATTGACATCCACGGGAACGGAAAGGTGTCTTACCGGTAGCACGTTAAAATTGGTCGTCAAGTCCTGACTCTGGAGTTCATATTTCGGATCGTCGCTGCCGACTACGTCTTTCAACATCGTGAGGGCATCGTAATACTTATTCTGGTCGAACCCAGCCAGCGGATTTACGACGACGGCATCCCGAGTGCTGCCCTGGATCTGTTCGGGGGTAAAGAGGACGTTGAAGGGTGGACTTTGGTTGACCTTATATCGCAACTGATTGATATACCAATCCGTTCCCAGCAAACTGTAATTCATCACGCGGACATCGGTCCGGATGCCTTCGACCTCCTGGGCATACCAAAGGGGGTAGGTGTCGTTGTCGCCGAACGAAAACAAGATGGCATTCTTCGGGCAGCTCTCCAGGTAATCCTTCCCCAGGTCACGCGGGAGGGTCTTGTGTCCCCGGTCATGGTCGTTCCACTCCTGGGTGCCCATGATGACCGGCACGGCCAGGAAACAAAGCCCTGCCGTGGCATAGCCGGCCAGGTCCGGCTTTGTCTTGAACGCAAACTGCTGCATCCATTCCTGCACTTTAATGACGCCCAGTCCGATCCAGATGGCAAAGGCGTAGCAGGCGCCGGCGAAAGCATAGTCCCTTTCCCTGGGCTGATAGCCGGATTGGTTCAGATAGATGACTATTGCAAAGCCTGTAAAGAAAAAGAGCAGGAGGGTGACAAGGAAGTCGCCCCGGTTGCGGCTGGACTGCACGAACAGCCCGATCAGCCCAAGGATGATCGGCAGGAAATACAGCCGGTTGTAGGACTTGTTGTTCTTGTGGATGCTATCGGGCATCATGCTTTGATCGCCCAGAAAATAATTGTCGACGAAGGGGATCCCCGTGATGGCGTTACCGTCCCGGACATTCCCGAACCCCTGGAGGTCGTTCTGTTTGCCTGAATAATTCCACAGGAAGTACCGGAGGAACATCTCCCAGTTCTGGTAACTGATGAAATATTTGAAGTTATCGAGTTTCGAGGGAACGTCCCCGTCGCTCAGCCCGGTATAAGCCTGGTAGCAATTGAGCTGCTGCCGGTCGTTCCCGTTATCCCACATCCGGGGGAAAAAATGCGATGAGGGCGTGTTGGCCCAGTCCTGACCGTAAATGCGGCCGGCCACTTCATACTTGTCCTTCCCTTTTACATACATGGGTCCTTCGTCGACGCGCGGCGGCGTGTCTTCATAATCAGGTCCGTAAAGGATCGGCCAGTCACCATATTGTTCGCGGCTCAGGTAGCCTTCGAGACTGACGGGGTTGTCGACATTATACATATCCACCCCCGGGTCGGCGTTGCTCCGGATCATGGTGGTAAAATAGGTGGAGTAGCCCAGTAACATGAAGGCGGCGCTCCAGACACCCATTTTCAGGTAATGGTATTTCCTGCGAACCGCCCAGCGGTTGATCAGGATGAGTACCGCGGCCAGTAAAATAAAAAAGAAGCCAAAACCCACGAAAAACGGCATGTTGAGCGAATTCACAAAGAAAATGTCAAAGTTCGCCGCTCCTTTGATGGTATACTGGATAACGAATTTTTGCACGAATCCCGTGATCATGCAACCGATCAGGAAGGCCCAAAGGGTGCCCCAGGCGGTCGGACGAAAACGCCGGAAATAATAGACCATGACGATGGCCGGGATGGTCAGAAGGTTCAGCAGGTGCACCCCGATCGAGAGGCCCATCATATAAAAGATGAATATGATCCATCGGTCCGCGCCGGGCTTGTCCGCCTGCTGCTCCCATTTCAGGATGGCCCAGAAGACGAGGGCGGTAAAAAAGGCGGACGACGCATATACTTCCCCTTCCACCGCGCTGTACCAAAAAGAATCGGCGAATGTGTACGCCAGTGCGCCGATGACCCCGCAGGTCATGATCGTGAAAAGCTGGCGACGGTCGGGTTCGAAGGTATGATCGGCTCTTAGCACGATGCGCCGGGCAAAATGCGTGATCGACCAGAACAGGAACAATATGGACAGTCCGCTGGCGATCGCACTCATGAAATTCACCGCATGCGCCGCCGTGTGGGGACTATCCCCAAAAAGAATGATGAAGAACCGGCCCATCAGCACGAACAGCGGAGCGCCGGGCGGATGGGGGATCTGGATCTTGTAACAGCTCGAAATGAATTCTCCGCAATCCCAAAAGCTGCCGGTCGCTTCGGCGGTCATCACAAAGACGGTGCAGGCAAAGAGTCCAACGATCCAACCCACCGTATTATTCACTCTTTTATAGGTCATATTGGCAACGAGATTTTCAAACTGCTCAGACTAAGCAATTTGCACGCGAATTAACGTCAATTATCGCGAATTTCCCAGGCAATTTATCCCGCCGGACCGGTGAGGGGGAAAATTAACGGCTAATTAACCGGACCTCACTCGAAATATACCCGTACGGTTTGGTAAAATAGCCTGCTTTGCAGGTACTGGTTCTGGGATTGTTCGGTGAAATCCTGCAGGCCGAATAAGCCTGCCGCATTGCCCTTCTGGATGGCGATCTCGAGGTAACCCGCCGAATTGAAAAGCGCCAGTTTCTCGCCTTCGCCGACATCTGCATAGGACTCGCTGATCCGCTCGATCACTTCGTCCCGCTTAAAAACAATCCGAAAGCTCCTCCCTTTGCGGCGCTCCTCGAATTCTTCGCGGGTGATATTGACAATGACATTCTCAAAATGATCGATAAAGATGATCTGGCCTTCTATCCAATTGTCTCCAAATACCGGCCGGAGGTGGTTCTTCTCTGCGAATGCGACGTCCGGTACGCCAATGGTCAGCAGGCTTCCCCCGGCCACCAGTTCCTGGATGGCCCCGGCCATGACGCGCACGCAATACAGCGTATTCTTGATGGCAGTCCGCTCGAGCGGCAGTCCGATCACCATTTCCGGCCGGCCTTCCAGGATCATGGTCAGCAATCCGTTGTCTGCGCAAAGCAGGTATTGCTCTTTATGGTAAGCCAGCAGCAGTTGCTCGGGTTTCCGTTCAAAGAGATTGACGAGGATCAGGTGAAAGGTAAACGGCGGGAATTGCCGGATCGCGTTCCGGCAGACATAGGCAGCCTGCGGATAGTTGAACGGGGAAAGTTCATGACTGATATCCAGGATCTGAAAGGCCGGATTGACCTGCGCCAATTGGCCTTTGACGGCCCCGACCAGGTAATCTTTATGGCCGATATCCGATGTAAGGGTAATGAGCGCCATTGCGGTTATTTGACGAACTCCCCTTTTCTGTTATAGTAATGGCGATACGTCAGGCGGTCGGCCAGCGCCGGCGCCACTTTGTTGATGAGCACGGTCACCTTGCCCAGCAGGGTAAGCACTACGGTGCGCCGACGTCTTGCAATAGCGCGTACGATGTGCCGCGCGCAATCGGCGGCGGTCATCAGCGAACCTTCATTCAGCACGGTTTCGCCGCGTGGCCTGCCGTCCTTGTCCAGCGCCGACAGCCGGATATTAGAAGCGGTGAAACCCGGGCAGACCCACATCACGTTCACTCCGCTATGCAGCAATTCCGTCCGCAGGGCTTCCAGCCAACCCTGCAATGCAAACTTGCTGGCGGAGTAGGCGGTCCTGCCCGGCAGCCCGCGATACCCGGCCGTAGACGAAATGCCTACCACCGTACCATGTTGCCGGAGCAAAGACGGAAGCGCATATTTTGTGCAGTAAACGGCGCCCAAAAAATTGATTTCCATTACTTTACGCGTGACATCCGTATCGCAGTCCAGGAACAAAGCCCGCATGGAGATGCCGGCATTGTTGATCAGCACGTCGATGCGGCCGAATGTTTCCAGCGTAGACTCGATAAACTTTTTGCATTCGGCCTCCACGCTGACATCGCAGGCGACAGCGTGCAGGAGGATTTGGGAATATTCCATCTGCAGCGTATAGATCTTATCGTGGCTCCGCCCGCAGGTCGCCACCTTGGCTCCCAACGGAATGAGTGTTTCGATCAGCGCTTTCCCGATCCCGTCGCTGCCGCCGGTGATCACGACGACCTTGTCCTGGAAGAATGACATGTGAGGGTTAAGTTATCGGTGTAAAAATAAGGGACTTCCCTCGTTCTCACAACTTCAACAACGCAACCTGCCCATGATGATAGCTGACATGTCCGGTCCTGCTGAGCACGACATTCAATCTGTTGCGGTGTGGCTCTTTTTCAAAATCGGCAGCAGAGACCGATTCGTGCCTCTCCAACCATTCCTCCGGCTTCCAGGCGCGGAGCATTTCGGTCAGCAGGTGGTTGATGGCCGTCCACTGCCCGCGAAGCTCGGCCGCCGCCGGCATTTTAGCTTCCGGACTGTCAGGGCTGGTGATGAACGTCCCGTCCAGTTCGGGATAACGTCGATTGCCCAGCCGCAGCAGGGGAAGCATCCGGTCATGTACTGCAACGAGATGACCGAGCAGATAAATGACCCGGTTCTTTCCGGAAGCAATGGGCTTATGGAGGTCGGCGTCACTGAAGCGGTCAAAAGCGGTGGTCATGCGGTTGATGGTCAATTCCCAATTGGCAAGGACGGTTTTGATGAATAAGTCCTGATGTTGTTGGTCCATATAACTGTTTTGCGGCTTAACAACAAGTCCCCGTATTTGTTGAGCGCCGGCAATTGGCCTATTTTTGGCCGAATTTTTCAGTGATGAGACTACTCGCTTCGGGGATTGTGCTGGGCTTGCTTTTTTTGTCAGGGTGCAAAGGAAAGGGAAATCGCTTGTCAGCGGGCGACAGCCTCTCGTTTTCAGTGGACACGGCCGAAATCAAAGCGATGGATTCGATGGCGTTGCAACAGCGGCGGACCGACTCGGAACTGGTCAAAAAGGCGAATGCCAGGCCGGGATACAATGTCGGACTGGAGCGGGCGGAACTCCGGACGCCGGCCGGATGGCGCAGGACCGACACCCTGATCGGAAATATCCGGGCCGCGCTGCTGGATACCGCCTCGGAAAGACTTCGGTTCCGCACCAGTGTAAGCCTGGTCAGCGACTCGCTGCACCAATTATCGCTGGACAAATACGTACGGGGTGCGATCGGCGGGTTCGTGCAGTATGTGCCCAGGTTCTCACTGATCGGCCAGGGGCGGCGGGTGATCGGCGGGCGGTCTTCGAGGTGGCTGCATTATTCCCAGGACGCGGACGGCACCGACCTGGAAAACATTTGCTATTTCATCCCGGACTCCGGGATGGTGTACATCCTGACTTGCTCCGCATTGAAGGGCCGGTTGTTGCAAAGCCGGCCTGCGTTCGAATCTGTGATCGGGTCTTTTACGGTGCGGCGAGGATCCGCACCGCCCCCACGCCGTTAATGGGCAGCACTCCTGGCCAGCTGCACGACCTGCCAGATCTGGGCTTCGTCAAACAGCGTCTTGTTGGGTTTCCTGCCGCCGCCAATGCCGAACTCATGGCCAAGGCCGATCCCCATGCCGGCGCCACTGCCAAACGTGCCCATTCCGCCCCCCAACCCAAAACTCAGCCCGGACGTTCCGCCGCCATCCCGCGGAATGCGGGCAGTCGCCGGCAACGGTTCGATAAAAATGCCAACTGTGAGGTGGTGCGCCGGATAAGGCGGCGTAACGCCGGAATAGATTGCCTGCAGCGGAATCGCAGCCTCATAGATCAGTACGCCGTCATTGTTGAAATCCATTTGCATGCGGACGCCTGCGACGTTGGTGTCGCCATAGGTGTAGGACTGAATGGACGAGTCACGGCTAAAGCCATAAAGGGAATAGGTCTTCTTTTGTTCCAGGGTAACGGGTTGCTTTGCCTGGTATCGCTGCGGCTGGGCCTCCTCCATCAATTTCCGGTCCGGATCGCTGTGTTCGTCCTGCGGATAGCCGATTCCGACAGCATCTCCCTTATTTTCTTCCCCTTTCGGGTTGACCCAGACGGACATCCCGCCCTGGATGATCTTTTGCTGCTCCTGCCGGTCGGCTGTCGACAACAGGACGTATAAATTCTGATCGTCGTTGCTGATAGAGTAGCTGACTCGTTCCGCCTTGACGTTGTAAGGCAGGGGGTTCGCCCAATCCCTGTCCGACCCGTCGATGTCGAGCGGCCGGCTTTGCCACTGCGATACGGGACCTTCGGCTGCGGAAGACCCGGTCGCATTTCGTGAAGAACTGCAAGCGGTAAAAAATAGTGGCAGGACAATCGCCGGTATTTTGAGAGGTTGCATGTAGCGGGTTTTTTGTGGTATACGAGATCCCGGGTCAAAGGTACCGTGCGAAAATGTTAAACTATGTTAACGCGAGGGTAATGGGGGTTTCGCCCTCATTACTATTCCTTCCGAAGGAAAAAGCGGGTGATATACTCGGATGATCCGCTTTGAACCGTTTCCGTTGAAGCGGATACTTCCCAGCCGGTGTTGAAATAAGGCGTCAGCGCCAGCATCACAGAATCCTCGTGGATGACCTGGTTCTTCAGGTTTCTTGGGGCGGCCCAGCGGATCTTACGGATAGTCTGGGTGCCATCCTCGTGCGTTTCGATCAATTCACTGTGACCGCCAAGGTCAAAGTCTTCGTAGATCGTGATGGTCATGTGGTGGGTGGTCTTTTGCTGGGCGTGAAGGGTGGGGATGGCAAGTCCCAGGGGGACGGAAAGGAGGAGGATTTTTAGCATAGATGAAGTTTGATCCCCGAATATAGGCAAAGGCAACCGGATTTTGGGATACGGCGTTTTGATTGGGGGAGTCAAACGGTCGGTATGTGCGCAAACAAGTTGTTGTCTATCACCGGCCGGCGGTGACTACCTGGACGCCACTATCATGGCCGGATCGGTGATGACGATCTCGGGCCTGTCGCGGTAGCTGGTGATCGTTCCCGTCACGCAGACCATCCGGCCGTCGAGATCACGGAAAGCGTCTTTCGCCTTACCCCGCAATACCAGCGTCAACGGCTGGTTGGGATAGGCGGCGCCGAGATTGACAAGTGTCATGCTTTCCATCGCGTGGATGCCATAGACTTTCGCACAGACTTTCACGAGTTCGTTGTAATGCTGAGCCGCATCCTGGACGGGAATTGCATTTCCCGCCTCTTCGGTAGCCGCTCCGGGCGCCGCGGCCGCGGGCGTTGCGGCTGGTGAAGCAGAAGTGGCAGGAGAAGCGCTGGAAGGCAGACCGTTCCGGAAAATATGGTTCAACACCCCGGCCAGCCGTATGCCGGCCTTCTCGAGCCGGTCGTGGATAATGTTGATATGGGCGGCATAATACCTGTCATCGATGCTGCGGGTCTTCATGGCCTCCACCTCCGCATACAGTTTCGAGCTGGCCTGGTAGCTTTCCCAGATCCATTGCAACAGCGGCTCGTTTTGCCATTGGCGGATCTGCACGGGCGTGGCGTGGTCGTACTGTTCGGCCATTTGTTCGTAAGTCAGACCCTCATGATCGATCAATTTGCTGTCCCAGAGGGAATGGAGGTTGGTTCCTTTGCCGTCGTAGTTCAGCTGAATCGTATTGCCGCCCTTGTCTTCCTCCCGGCTGACGTGCATCGGCTGGTGCAGGTCGCCGACAAAATGGACGACAAATTTCAGGGCCTCGGTCTTTTCTGCGCGGGTGGTGGCAGGGCTGCCGAGGATCAGTTCTTGTTGTTGAAGGGCGCCATAAACATTCTCCATGCCCATGCTTTTCACTTTTGCCTCGAATTCGGGAAAGCTCAGCCCGAGCGGAAGATTGATAAAATGCCAGGGCCCGGTATGCCGGTATTCGGGCTCTCCCCGAACCTCGTCGGCCCAGGTGCTGATATCCGACAGTGTCGCGTCACCCAACAACTCGTGCACTGCCGAGCGGGCAGCAGGGCTGAGGTGGCTGCCGGCGATCTTTCCAATGGTGCGATGGCCGGTGACGCCCCAGGAAACGAGGGCCGCGGTGGCGAGCAAGGTGCTTACAGTCATTAAGAATTTACGCATTGCGACGATTTGGTGTCGCAAGATAGTGCTCCCCTGTACAGCCACCGGATTATTTTTCGCACATCGCTTTCAATTTGTTCAGACCATGCATAAAATCCTTATTCATGGCCTTCTGCATAAAACCGAAGATCTTCATGATGTTCATCGGATAGGGCATCGAGCTTTCGATCCCCCAGATGGCCCGGGTCGCGCCGCGTTCTTCTTCCAGCCGGACATAAGCTTCCGCCAGCGACTTGAATGGCCGGATGAACTCGATCCGCATGGTCATTTCGGCGGGTGTGTTGACGCTGACGATCGTTTGCCTGCCGGCGCCTACTTTCTTAACCTGGCTGTCCCAGGAATAGGTCGCTCCCGGCGTGCCGTCGACCCCAGAGATCGTCTGGCTGACCGCGGGGTCCTTTTCGAGCCAGGGGCTCCAGGTAGTCATCGCGCCGAGGGAATTGACATGGCCCCAGACGTTGGTGCGGGGCGCTTGTATCAAAATGTTCTTTTCATAGTTCCATCCCCTTCCAACTAATGCAGCCACCACCAGAAAGAGGACGATAATACCTGCAATGATGTAAAGGACTATCATAAGAATGCTAATTTGGTTTGTATAAATATAATGGATTTTGTGGTCTTCCCGGCGCCCGCTTTTTTCACCAAACCAGGAAAATGGGTAACTTTATTCCAGATACGGCCCACTATGAAAGTCCGGACGAAGTTGCTCTTGTTTGTCGCTGTTTCCGCCGTCGTCACAGGCGCCCAGGCCTTTTTGTGTTCCGGCTCGACGCAATTGCCGCGTTTTGCAGCGGCTGCGACCTTGCCGTCGGCGGCGGGGGGATTCGCCGTCGTCGAACTTTTTACTTCCGAGGGATGCTCGAGCTGTCCGCCCGCGGACCGCTTGCTGGCCCGCTTGCAGCAGGAAGACAGGGAGGACCCCGTTTTTTTCCTTGTTTTCCATGTAGACTATTGGGACCGGCTGGGCTGGAAGGATGTCTTTAGCAGGAACCAATATACCCGGCGGCAATACCGATACGCTGCTTGGCTGAACCTCAAAACGGTCTATACGCCCGAGGCCATCGTCAATGGACAAGATGAATGTGTCGGTTCGGACGAGTCCGGCTTGCGAAGGGCGATCGGGAAGGGGCTGGGCCAGCCGAGGGGAGTGCCATTGCAACTGAGCGGGGTACGGTCGGCGCAGGGCGAGGTGGACTGGAATTATGCCGTCGGCCCCTCCGGCAAAAATCAAATGCTTATCGTAGCGGTCGTACAAAAGTCGGCAACCACCGCCGTCGGTGCGGGGGAGAATAGCGGGCAGACACTTTCCCATGCCCAGATCGTCCGGAACCTGACCGGTACGGCGATCACCCGCGCTTTGACGGGAAGCGGTTCGATGCAGCTGCCGCCAGGAGTCGCCACGCGTGACGAAGAACTGATCGCATTTGTCCAGGACAATGGCTCCGGCAGGATTACCGGGGCCACGAGCGCCACCATACCTTAGCCACGAGCGCCACCTTGCCGCAGCCGTCCGCGCCGCCATACTGTAGGTCGATTTGGCCGCTCACGAGGCGGGTTCGCGGGTCGCGGCGACTTGCGCGCCGTCAAAAAATCCGGGCGCCGACCTTTTCTTCGAAGCCTGCTCGTACGCGTACGCCATTGAAATAAGCGTAGGCTCCGCGTACGCGCCGCCGACAAAAGAGAAGCCAACCGGCAGACCCATGACCTGCCCCATGGGCACAGTGATATGCGGGTAGCCGGCCATCGCGGCAGGTCCGGAGAACCCCGGTCCCGTTCGGTAATCTCCGCTGATCAGATCGATGCAGCAGGCGATGCTGTTGGTCGTGCCGGCGATCGCATCCAGTTGGTTGTCCCGCAGGAGACTGTCGATGACCGTTCCGGACGTCTGCAGCTTTTTCAGGGCCTCGGTATATTCCGGGCTTTCCAGGCTGCCCCGGGTGTCGCTTTTTTCGAGCGTCTCCTGCTTAAAGTACGGCATGGTCCTGGCCGCATGTTGCTTGTTGAAGGCGATGAGTTCGGTGAGGTTGCTGACTTTCGAGCCGGCCGCCCCGGCCAGGTATTTGTTCAACCCATCCTTGAACTCGTATTGCAATACCACACCCTCCGCCGAACCCGCGTCGGACAATTGTTTCTGTAAATCGATCTCGATCACGGTTGCACCTTTCTCTTTCAAAAGGGCTATCGCTTCCTGGAACAAGGCGACCACGCCTTCATGTCCGTTGGTCAGAAATGACCGCTCGACGCCGATGCGTTTGCCCTGTAGCCCGTTCGGATCGAGAAAGACGGTGTAGTCGGCGCGCGCCTTTTCTCCGCTTTGCGCCGTTACCGCGTCAGCGGAATCGACGCCGGTGAGCGCGCCCAGCAGGATGACAGCATCCTTTACCGTACGGGCCATGGGGCCGGCCGTGTCCTGCGTGGCCGAGATGGGAATGATCCCGCTGCGGCTCCAAAGGCCGACGGTGGGCTTGATACCAACTACGCCGTTGCAGGAGGAAGGGGAGACGATTGAACCGTTTGTTTCGGTACCGATCGCAACCGAGCAAAGATTTGCCGATACGGCCGAGCCTGACCCCGCGCTGCTGCCCGATGGGTTGCGGGCCAGCAAGTAAGGATTCTTCGTCTGGCCGCCACGGCTGCTCCAGCCGCTGGTGCTGCGGGTAGACCTGAAATTCGCCCATTCGCTCAGGTTGGTCTTGCCGAGCAGGACGGCCCCCGCCAAGCGGAGCCTGCGGACGATGAAGGCGTCCTTGGCGGCATGATGTCCTTCCAGGGCCAGTGATCCCGCGGTCGTCATCATCTTATCGCCGCAGTCGATATTGTCCTTGATCAACACGGGAATGCCGTGCAACGGACCGCGGATCTTTCCGGCCTTTCTTTCCGCGTCCAGCGCGGCGGCAATCGACAGGGCGTCAGGGTTGAGTTCGATCACCGCATTGAGCGCGGGACCCTTTTTGTCAATGTCCGCGATCCTTTTCAGGTAAAGGCGGGTGATGCCGACGGAGGTATAGGTCCCCCCGGCCATGCCGTTCTGGAGTTGATCGATCGTGGCTTCCAACAACGGGAAGCCGGCGTCAGGGCCCTCAGGGCGAATATGCGGCGAGGCTACAGGCGGCAAAAAGGATTCCAGGCCGAGGGCCGTAAGGCTGAACCCGGTCAGGGAGCCGGAGCGGAGAAAAGATCTGCGGTTCATGATCAGTTGAATTTTGTGTGATTCGACGGGTGCAGGGCCGAATGTAAAAAAAAATCGAACATCCGGTGCATCGTGAGCTGGAGACCGCGACAAAAACCCTCCGCCCCGCCGAAACGCTCAATAACGGCAGGGCAGGAGGGGGAAGCCAAACCGGCTTCAGAGGTAGATCTTCAGCGTTTTCATCAGTCTGGATAGCTGAAAGGGCTTTTTCAGGAAAGCAGCATCTCCGTAGGGTTGATAAAGGCGCGGCGCCCCGGCATAATGTGAGGTCACCACGATCGGGATACTTGCGAACTCAGACTCCCTGATCTTCCGGTAAAGGAGAAGTCCGCCGGGATCCCCGGGCCGGATATCGAGAAAGATCAGGTCAGGCTGTACGGCCTCAAGCAACTCGAATCCCTCGGGATACGTGGCCGCGAGGGTCGATTCGTGGCCGCTGCGTTCCAGGAAAGAGCGCATGGCCAACAGCCAGTCGACATCTTCATCGATGATCAGAATGCGTTTCATGCCGTTGATTTTATTGCTCACACGGCCAGCAATCTCAGTCGTAAGGGATCAGCACGGTCACCGAACAGCCTTTGCCGGGCGACGTGACGATATCCACCATGCCCTTGAAAGACCCTGCACGGGTCCGGATGCTGGCCAGCCCCATGCCCTTTGGCTTTTGGCGAAGAT
Organism: Puia sp.; assembly: GCA_035572015.1. Taxonomy (GTDB): domain Bacteria; phylum Bacteroidota; class Bacteroidia; order Chitinophagales; family Chitinophagaceae; genus Puia. The sequence goes on from DATNBP010000072.1 coordinate 24,461, forward strand.
CGAATCCGATTCCGTCGTCGAAGGTGTACAAGATCACCCCCGAGTTGTTCTGCATGATATTTACCCGGATATTCCGTGCACGGCTATGCCGGACGATATTGGTCAGTTCCTCCTGTACGATGCGGTACAATGCGATCTTTTTTTCTTCGCCCAGATGGTATTCGGAATCGATATCAAGGGAAGAGTTGAACTTGATATTGAACCGGCCCGTGCTCCGCAGATCGTTCAGCAACTGGGCAATGGCAGTCAGCAGCCCCGAATGCTTCAACTGTGAGGCGGCGAGTTTCCGCGACAGGCGCCGGCTTTCATCGATCGCAGACAGGATCAGCGAGCAAGCCCGCGACTTCATCGACCTTTCTTCTTCCGTTTTTGGCTTCATTCCGTCCAGGTGGAGCCTTGCGGAAATCATGATCTGGATCACATTGTCGTGCAGCTCGTGTCCCAGCCAGATTCGTTCCTGTTCCTGCACCTCCAGGATCGTGCGCGCAAACTGCTGTTCCTGCTCCGTCCTTTCGCGCGCAAACTCGCTCACGTCCCATGCTTCGCCACCGGTCAGCGGTTCCCCGGCTGCATTTATCGTGTAAATGCTGACGAGGAAGCTGCAGCAGCGGCCGTCAGGCCGGGTAAAATGATGTATCTTCCGGTAAGGGGTACCCGATTGGGCAACCCTTCGGTGCTTTTCTGAAAAATAAACGGCCATGTCCCGGGGGACCAGGTCCTGTGCATTGCCACCGGCATCAACCCCATCCAGGTCGAACTGCCGGCAAAAAGCGTCGTTCACGTATACCAGCCTGCCTCCGCCATTCGCGAGCCAAAACAACGTCCGGGCCTGGTTCATCAACGCCTTCTCCGGCAAGATCCTCCAGGCGTCCTGGCCCAACAAATGGTTCAAATGATCCCTCTCTTTCATCGCGATATCCTTGGCCGTTTGAGGGTGCAAAATAAAGGGACATACATCGATTGCAGAATAGTGCCGGATACCTATTCGCGGTACATTTTCCTATAACGGTTTTGTAGAGTTTATACTATAAGGGACCGGACGATCGGTAGCAGGTCTTCCTGAGCTTTTTCCTTGCAGAGGTAGGCGGATGCCCCCGCGGCAACCGCAAAGCGGGCAAAGTCTTCCTCGAAATAGATGCTCACCAGTAGGACGGGAAGCCGTGGGAACTGGACGCGGATGCGCCGGAGTGCCTCCAGGCCGCTGAGGACGGGCATGGCTATGTCGGCGATAACAATATCCCATGACCCTTCCAGGCTCCGGCGCACCAGGCGGTTTCCGTCCGCTACTTCCGCAATTTCCGAATCAGGGAAGCCTTCCAGAAGGATCTGCCGGAGGCGTTTTCGAATGGCAGCATGGTCGTCAGCCAATAAGATCTTGATCATGTAGGGTGGATTAGTAATGTTTGTCCTCTGCCGTCATGAGGTGTCCCGGGAGAGTGCGCGACAAAAATAGGAAGATGGCCGCTGACGGAAAATAAATGAAAGGCGAAGAGTTTTGTCGATTTTCCACTACAGGTTCAGATCAGCCCGTTTTCGAGCGCGTACCGCGCCAGTTCAGCGTTGGATCTGAGACGCATTTTGTCCATGATGCGGCTTCGGTAGGTGCTGATCGTTGTGGGGCTGAGCGATAACTGGGCGGCGATCTCGGAAATGGTTTTGCCTGACGCCAGCAGCTTCATGACATGGAACTCCCGGTCGGACAGGAGCTCATGCGCTGCCTTCTCGCTATCCGAGCTGAGATCGCTCGCCAGTTTCTCGGCGATCGTCGGGGTGATATATTTTCTGCCCTGCAGGATCCGCGCCACGGCCTTCACCAGCTCGGTTGGCGCCGCGTCCTTGTTGATATAGCCCGAAGCGCCCGCCTTCAACACCCGCGTCGCATATTGCTCTTCGGGAAAAATGCTGAGAATAAGCACCGGAAGCTCTGGCTGAGACTGGCGGAGCTGTTGCAGGACCTCGAGCATATTCGTGCCGGGCATCATCAGGTCGCTGATCACGATATCCCATTTACCGGACGTGGAACGCTGCAACAGGGTGTCCGCGTCGGCCGCCTGCTCGATTTCCGCGGCTGGGTATGCATCCAGCAGGATCTCAGAAAGACCGCGGCGGACTATGGCATGATCGTCGGCTATCAGGATGCGCATATATCGGGATTGTTCAGGTGGATGCCTCTTTCAGTCCGTGCATCGGCACACTGAAGCGGAGGGTGGTGCCTTTCCCGGGCTGACTGTTGATCTCATAGGCTCCGTTCATCATAAGGGTCCGTTCTTTCATCCCCAGCAGGCCCAGCGTCTTCTTTCTCTTGACCAGTCCCGGATCGAACCCCTTGCCGTTATCGGAGATGGTCAGATTCAACTGTTCATTTTCGACTGCCAGCCGGGCCGTAACGGCAGATGCCTCAGCATGCCGGGCGATATTCGTGAGGGTCTCCTGGAAGATGCGGAAGAAGCCGGTCGTAACCGCCGGCTCAAGTTTCAAAACGTCGTCCGGGCAGTCCAGGTCGATCCGGATGCCTGTCCGTTTTTGAAAATCGCGGACCTGCCATTTCAGCGCTTCGATCAACCCAAGGTCGTCCAGGATGCTGGGTCGCAATTCTGTCGAGATGCGGCGGATCGTATGGATCATCCCGGTCAGCATGTCGAGCACGCCGGCGATCCGCTCCCGGACGAGTTCGTCCCCGGATATCCTGCGGTCCAGCCAGGACAGATCCAGCTTTATCGCGGTCAGTTGCTGTCCCAACTCATCATGGATCTCCCGCGCGATCGCCGTCCGCTCCTCTTCCCGGACGTTTTGCAGATTGGAAGCCAGATCGCGCAAGTCCTTTTCGCTTTGTCTCAGGAGCTTCTCCGTGTCCTTCAGCCGGGTAATATCAAAGCCGATCCCCAGCACGCAGGGGGTGTCGCGGTAATTCACTTTGATGCCGGAGAAATAGAATGGGATGGTCTCGCCGGTGCGGACCGTCATCGCTGCTTCGACATCGCAGCGGCCGGTGACAAAGACGCTTTCGGTTTTTTTTCGGACCAGTTCCCGCTGTCCGCCATCAAACAGGTCCAGCACGGTCAGTTTGGCGAACTCGTCCTGCCTGAACCCCGACACCTCTTCGAACCGGCTATTCCAGCGCCGGAATTTAAGCTGCTCGTCATACATATAGAAAACTCCGGGCAGCATGTTGATAATGGAATCCGAAAATTGCTTTTCGGTCCGCAATGCCGTTTCCGCTTTCTTCCGCAATTCCTCCCGTTCGAAGATCTCGAGCGTAAAGGAAATGTCCCTTACGACCTCATCCAGCGTCCGGACCTCCTCCTCGTCAAAAAAATCGGCTTCTTCCGAATAAAGGCAGAAGACGCCATATGGCTCGCCAAACTTCAAAATAGGTAACGCCATAGAAGACCTGTATCCTCTCCGGAGCGCGTCGTCCTTCCATGGCGCCATCGCCGGATCGGAGGCGATGTCCCTGCAGATATAGTGACGCCGTTCCCGGACTGCCGTTCCGGTTGGTCCGCTTCCTGTCGGGCGTGGGTCGATACTGATCTTCCGGAGACTCAGATAGCCGGCTTCATACCCCACATGACAGACCGGCTCTACGATGCGGGTCTCCTGGTCGACGATGCCTGCCCAGGCCATCCGGAAGCCGCCCGTGTCCACCACGACGGAACAGATCCGCCGGAACAGGTCGCCTTCCTCCCTGGCATAGATGATCATCTTGTTGACCTGGCTGACGGTCGCATGCAGTCGCCGGGATTTCTCAAGGCGCAGCTCCTGCGCCCTTCGCTTTTTTGTAAAGGTCTTGTCCACGACGATATACAGCAGGACCAGGAAGACGCCGGTAGACGCTGAAATCAGCAGGAAGCATTTGGCGATCTCCTGCTGGAGGGCCTTTTCTTCGCCTCCCGCGGCGAGCCGGTGTTCCAAATGGCTATAACTGTAAAAGGAAAAGAACAGCAGGCAGGCAAACGCCAAAATAAAACAAATCAGCACAATCCGTTCGATACCGGCTTTTAAGGATACACGCTGCAGCAAAAGGTCGCCGTTTTGAGGTGGATGATCTATTTTTGAGTCTCGGTATTATAAGATACAATGATAAATCAGGTTTAACGCCTTTTTTGCCGTAATTTATTTATTTTCTGTGATTATGAAGGTTTTACAGACCAGATATCAATTGACCGCGCGCATTGTCCTGCCGTATTCATCATCCCCCCTGATACTTTTTGCCGCCGTTCTGTAAGCAGCGCGCAAGCTGTCCGTCCAGGGCATTCTCGGCGCGATTGTCCGCAACAGGTCGCCTTTCATGTAATCCGCGTCGAGTCCTGCCGACGCCTGAATAAGGCGCACCCATTCTTCAGCCGTATTTGACCGGAGGTCAACCATTCGTTTGTAGACTTCCTGTTCATCTTCGCCCGACCCGAACCGACGGGTTATGCCGAGCACCGTATCGAAAAGCGCAGGCGCCAGGACAGCACCGGGATCCTTGCCGATAAATCGGAGTAACAAATCTTTTTTCATATAGGACGGGTCCAATCGTCCCACCGCGGCCAGCCACGGCACGGCATAGGCCGGTTCACGCATCTGCATTTGAGGCAGGTTCATGAGTGAAATATAGACATCCTGCTCGTCAACGTCAGACTCAAACCTCGAAACGATCGCCAACACGGTATCGAACCGGTCAACCGTCAGGTTGCTGTCGATTCGATTTCGCAGCAGGTCCTTCTTCATATAGGCTGCGTCGAGATGGCCGACCACGGTCAGCCATTCATGGGCGACGGCGGAATCACGCAGTTGGACCGGACTGAACTGCTCCAGCAAATGCTGCCGTACCGCCATGTCGCCGGAGTTGTCGATCAGGCGTAACAACGCGATCTGCTGGTCCGTTGTCAGACTGTCGGAGCGCATCACGAGACGGAGATAGGCGTCGCGGCCGCCTTCCATTTTTATCCTGGAAAGCTCGGCCAGCACCGCGGAAACGCCTCCCTGCCGGTAAATCCGTTCCGCTCGTTGAGCGCCGAAGAAGCCAAGCCGGATCATCTTTTGCAGCTGGGCCGCAATGAAACTTCTGCCGCTGTCATTCAACGGAAGGTCCTCCGATCCATTGTACAGCTTATAGCTGATCCTTCCCTGCAGATCGCTTTCCGCCTTCATGGTTGTGTCGTTCACTCTGAATTTCAGGTATCCGCCGGGACTGATCTCGGCGATCGACCGGTCGTCGTCGGCCAGCCGGTACTTGCCCGACCAATGGATCTCTTCCCTGAAATTGTCGCCGGACATGATCATATTGCCCTCGTCGGCACGGTGATGCCACAACCGTACGTTCGGCAAACAGATCCGAAGCAGAATGAGGAAAAGGCCGACCAGGAAAAAGGTAAGTTTCATGAGATCAGATATTTTCCTTTTTGCCGAAGAAATAATACGCTCCCAATCCGGCCGCAACGCTGAAGGCCATGATCGCCAGGGAATGCAGACCCAGCGGTTCCGTGGCGGCCATCAGGGCAAACCCGATGCCTACGCCGAGCAGAGTGCAGAACCATTGAAGGACGATGCGCATCCTGCTGCTGCTTTTTTCCGGCTGCATGAGTTGGCTGACGACTCCTTCGGACGTTTGCTTGTCGACGATCTTGCTTTTTAACCGGTACTCGAAATTTTGCTGGATGATGCGAACGATGAAACTGGAGATCAGATAGACGACAATGACTATTGCGATCGTACTCAAAAGTTCGGAGATCAATCCCCGGTCGACGAGCGGTTCGGGCTTATCCTGGGCATAGGTAGCCAGGCTGCCGGAGAGCAAGGTCAAAATGAGAAGGGCTTTTTTCATGTTTCAATTGTTTATGAGATGAAGGACCTGTTGATACCTGCGATAGTATTTGTAGAGGGTGAATAACACCGCGATGCCCGCCGCACCCAGGATGATCCCGGCAAGACCGGCCGATGCGGCCGAGAATGCGAACCACGCGGTCTTTCGGAAAAACCAGGCTGGAATGGCGATCAGCAGGGCGATCACCACCGCTGATGAACGGGAGATTCGTCCTGGTTTGCCGGCGCCGGATGCCGGAGCGCCCGTCTGCAGCAGCACCTCGAGCCCGTCCGCCACGACGGCGCCGAGGTCGAATGGAAAAACAGGCATGGGTTGTTCTTTCAGGGCGTCCAGGAGCAACCGGTACGCCTCCGCCGTTCCGCGGCAGTCGGCGCACGCTGCCAAATGACCCCGGACTTCCGGCCCGGCGCTCCCGGGGTCGAGGGCATACAACTGCAACGCCTCCTCTGTTAAATGTGGATCAATCATAATGTCTCGTTTTTATATTGGGATAAGGCCGTTTCCTTTAATTGCTTTCTGGCGCGGTGCAAATAATTCTTGATCGTTCCCTCTGGCAGGTCAGTGATCTCCGCTACCTCCCGCAGCGATAATTCCTGCTGATGGAAAAGTCCGATCAGGGTTGCGTAAATCGGGGGCAGTTTCTCCAGTTCGCTGGCGATGAGGTCCCGCAGCTCTCTGCGCAACAGGTTCCGGTCGGACGCTTCAGCTGAGTGGAACGCCTTCCCCGAGCCGCCTTCTTCCGGATCTTCCATCGGCTTTGGGGCGAGCGGAAGGTTCTTTTTCTCCAGCCGGGTGATGCAGGTGTTATACGCGATCCGCGCCACCCAGGTCGATAATTTCGATTGGAACCTGAACCCATCGAGGTTGCGGTACACTTTGATATAGATCTCCTGGGCGACGTCCTTTCTGTCTTCCTCGTGCGGGATCAGCCTGAACACGATCTGGGCCACCAGCCCCTCTGTTGTCGCAACGATCCGGGTGAAAGCGCGGCTATCGCCGCCCTTTACCAGCGCAACGAGCTGTCTGTCGGTTGGTGTGGGCCCTTGATGTTGGTTCACGGAAAGATTAGACCGGATGGTCGATCAAATGTTGCAAAAAAAGACGACATTCTTGTCGTTTGCCGGTTTTGGGTCGCTAATGCCGCAGATAGATCGCGGTGGCAGCTCCAAACCCTTGCGGCGATACGACGGGCAGCGACACGGTCGTAACGGCCGCCTGGCCGGTACAAATGGAATAGGAGGGTCCGCTATTGGCGGTATAGACGCCGGTACTGTCGGCTGTAACCGCATTGACGGACAGCCCGCCCAAATAATAACCGGGGGACGCCGTGCCCCAGGTGGTGACGCTGGCCGAATAGCCGCTATAATCGACAGACTCTCCGGCCAGGTAAAGGATGCCGTTAAAGGCGGTCAGGCTCGTGGGAAAAAAGCTCAGCGCCTGGGACGAGCCATCTTTCCAAAGGATGCCGCCACCCATATTGCCCGACACATACACATCGGCGCCGCCTACAGCGATGCCGGTGGTCGTGGCATCCGCGCTGCCATCGGACAAGGATGTAACGTCGCCGTTCTTCCAAAAGAGCGCAACATGATTGCTGCTGTTGGATTGGTTCCGGTACCCGGCGATATAGATATCGTTCCCCGAAATGGCAATCGCGTTGGCGTAAGAATCGACTGTGTCTGCCGACAATGCCGTCGGCTGACCGTTGACCCAGACGGTCGCCACGGCGTGATTTCCGGTGTTGAGATAACCCACTACGTATACGTTATTTCCGGACGCCGCGATGGCGTTCGCCCTTGCATCCTGGGACGCCATTTGGGACAGATCCTCTTCGGCCCCGTTCTTCCACAGCAATGCGTACGTGTGTTGTCCGTAGTATTGATAGCCGCAGGCAAATATATCGTTTCCGGATGCGACAATACCCGTCGTGGTTGCGGTGGTGCCTACCAAAATCGTTCGGAGCATGAACGGTATTCCATTATCCCAATAATAGGCGTACGGAAACCCGACAACAGGGACGCCGGGATTCAGCGTGAGCTCGCCCGCGACAAGGGTATCGGTTAGGTAGGTGAAGACCGGCCCGGTCGTGCTGCCGCCCGTGGTGCTTTTCACGATGACCGGCGCTGTATGTGTCGTCGTCATGGTCAGTGTAATCGTCGTGTCGGTGATCCGGGTGACCGGCATCTTGACTCCGCCGATCATGACGTAACCGTTGTTGATGTCGAAATGGTCCCCATGGATCGTGAGGACCGTCCCAAAGTGCCCGCTTACCGGGCTGATGGAGTGGACAACGCCGGCTCCCACCGAACTCTTACGGCAGGCGAGGGAGGGGAGCAGAATGGTAGCAGACAAGGCTATAATGGGTATGGTGAGCTTCATATCTTTCAATATAAGATAGCACAAAATAATAAAAAGGTTGCAAGAATGCCTGCCTTTCAGGGCAGCCGCCCTATTGTGCCCGCAGGCTGTCGGCAGGACTGGCCAGCGCTGCGCTGATCGAACGGGCGCTGACGACGGCCAGCGTCAGCATCAGCACGGCGGCGCCGGCGATTGCGAAGATCCACCAGGAGAAACTGGTCCGGTAGTCGAATCCCTCCAGCCATTCGCTGCCATACCACCAGGCGACCGGCGACGCGATCGCGAAGGCAAGCAGGACAGGTGTGATGAATTGAGCGGAGAGCATCCCCCATAACCGGAACGTTCCGGCGCCAAGGACTTTTCGTATCCCGATTTCCTTTGTTCGTTGTTCCGCGACGAACGAGGCCAGGCCGAACATGCCAGGACAAGAGATGAACAGCGCCAGCACGGTGAAGAAATCTGTCAGCGCACCGGCCTGCTTCTCGGACCCGAACTTTGCAGCGTAGGCATCCGTCGTAAACGAGTATTCAAACGGCGTTTCAGGCAAAGCTTTCCGAAGCACAGGTTCGACGGCCGCCAACGCCCGCCGGCGCGGCCATTCCGGATTCAGCCGGATCGAAAGGACGTGGATCCTTCGGTCTGCCTAAAATTGGCTCCCGTATTTCGACCGAAGCTCCGCTTCCATCGGGACCGGAGCGGTCGTTGAGACATCGATGCCTCCTTTGGTCGTTTCGATGGACAGGATGCGGGCGATCGTCGCATGGTTGGCGTGCCAGTCGTTAAAGGTAAGCTCATCATGTACCCAAAGGCCGATCAGGAGCGCCACAGCCATTCCGGCCGCAAGTCCGGTGGTCCCGATCAGCGAATACAGCTTGTCTTTTTGAAGCAAGCGCCAGGCGACCAACCAATAATTCCGGAACATGACGGCTATTTACCTGCGGCCCGGGACTCGCGGTATCGTTGAATGCCCTGCAGGATATCCCGGGCGATCTGCTCCTGGTTCCGCGTATCGCGGATAAAGGCGAGGTCGGCGGGGTTGTCGATACTTCCGCATTCCAGCAACACGGCCGGCATGGCAGCCTCACGCAGCACATAGACGCGCCCGGTTGGATGGTGCAGAACGTCATCCGCGGCAAAGGAGGGTTTCACCGCATCGATCAGCGCAGATGCCAGTTTGTCGGATTCGGCGAGATGAGCGTTTTCCGGCGAAACGAAGGCCTCGAAACCATGGCCGGGCTTGCCGCCGCCGGAATTGTTGACATGCAGCGAGACAAAGAGATCGGCTTTGCTGTCCCGCGCCATTGTCACCCGGTATTCCAGCGATTGGCGGATCGTCAGGTGGCCGCCGGCCAGTTCGTCGGACTTCCGCGTCAGGACGGCATTGATGTGATATTGCGGTGCCAGCCGCCTGACCGCTAGTGCAAGTGCGAGATTGAGGTCTTTTTCTTTGGTGTCACCCCACACTGCGCCGTTGTCGGCGCCGCCGTGGCCCGCGTCGATGATGACTGTGAAGAGGGCGGGGCCGCCGGTTTGGGGTTTCCTGGCTGCGAATGCACAAAGGAGGAGGAAGGTCAGGGGAAGGGCAATCAACCGGCTGATACAACCGGGCTTCGTAACTTGGAATCGGGTGAGCATGGTAATTCTGCGTTTTATGGATGATTGGAAAAAGGGATGCAGGAGGGACAGGGAGCCGTCGGTGATCGTCTGCCAGAGCAGCATCTCGGCATAGTCGTACCGGTCGGCGCCGCTTGCTGCATGCCGGTCGGCCAGGTATTCATGGATCGTGCGGATCTCCCGGTAGGTCAGGTAAAAAAAAGGATTGATCCAGAAAAAGATCATTACCGTCCGAAGCCAGAGCAGGTCGAGCGTATGTCGTTCCCGGATATGGGACAACTCATGGAGGAAGATCTGCCGCCCGCGCGGGCTGTCGATATCGATCTCCGCATTCCAGAAGAGCCGGTGCAGAAAAGAAAAGGGCGTGCCCGGCTCGCGCGTCATATAGAAGTCGATCGGTCCCAGACGCTCTACCGGATACTTCCCCGGCAATCGTCGGATATGCGAAAGCTGGAGCAGAAATGCCAGGAGTGAGATGAAAGCTACCAGACAGTACAGGCAAGCAACCAGCATGACGGCCGATCGGGGACCGGCGCCGGGATTCACCGCTACTCCATATGGACCGGCTGCTTCGTTCCAGTTGCCCGTCGCAATGGCGTGCAATACCAGCGCCGGTGCCCCGCCGATCGGGGGAATTGCAGCGGGAAGCTGCACCCGGATCAGGGGAAGGATCATCGCCGCGATGCTAGCGCCAAGCAGGTAGAAGCGGTTGTATTGGTGAAATACTTTGTCCCGGAGGAATAGCCAATAGTACCCGTAGAACAAGCCCGAAACGAGTAACATCCTGAGCAGGTAGGGCAGAAGGATGGAGAAAAGCAAATCTTTCATGATCTGGACTTTTTGGCCGACCGGACTTGGTGCAGAAGGCTTTCCAACTCCTGCAAACTCAATGTCTTGTCGCTTACGAACTGGGAAACGAGTTTGGCCGCGGACCCTTCGAAGTAGCCTTTCACGAGCTGATTGGCGCTGGTTTTACCGTACGCGGCCTTGCTGACCACCGGCCGGTAGCAGTTGTTGCGCCCCTGAACGTGAAATTCCACAAAACCTTTCTCAACCAGGATTTTCAACAGGGTGGCGATCGTATTGGGGTGCGGCTTCGGTTCCGGCGTAGCCTCTACGATGTCCTTCAAAAATCCTTTTTCCAGCTTCCAGAGGACCAGCATGACCTGTTCCTCGGCCTTTGTCAGTGGCTTCATTTGATAACTAAGTTTTTAGTTATGTAAATGTATAACTAATTAATTAGTTGTTCCAAACTTTTTTTGCGGTTTTTTTCCCGCCGCTATTTCACCCCTTTGTTGGAATCCCAGATGCCCTGCAATTTCCGAACATACATGATCTGGCCGGTATGATACGCGGTATGGGTATTGATGTGATCGAGCGTGGAGGCCCACGCGCGCAATTTGGGTTCGTCCGCGGACTTGATGGCGGTCTCCCATTCCTTCATGACCTCGTTGAGGTCGCTGATCACTTTCGACCATTCTTCCTCGGTAAAGGCGGTAAAGGTCTCATTGTTGTTGCCGGAAAACGCGGCTGGCTTGCGCCCATAGAATTTATCCAGCGATTCTTTGTTCCAGTACCAGATGTGATAGGCCAGTTCGCCGATGGAATGCGAAGAGTCCGCCGGACGCCAGGCGGCTTGTTTGGCAGTCACCCCGTCCAGTGATTTCATGACCGGAACGAACCAATCCTGATCGACCCAAGTGTCCCGGAACTGCTCAAGCAAAACGGCGCGGAGCGTCTCCGGTTTTTGTTGCTGCTGGCCGGATGCGGCAAACGTTGCGGCCAGGAAGAGCGGGAGGAAGATCTTTCTCATAAGCGTTATAGTGGGTTTAATTGCTGACTTCGATGGCGACACGATTTTTGAATAAGGAAAATGCGGTAGCCGCACTGGTCCGGTATCGGGAGCGAGAAGATGCACATAGAGCATGCCCTTCCCGGCGGTCAGGCAGCCCCATTTTCCTGGTGTCCCACATGCTGAACCCGTTATAATGGCGGGTGATCAGGGTGATGTATTTCATACCAGCCCTTTTCGCGAGGCCCCCCAAGGTTCCGTGCTGCCATCTCCGGCAGGGCCCTGCGCGACCGCGGCGACCGTAAACAGGAGGACAGGCGCCAGAAGAGCGAACTTTTTCATAGGCCGAATTTATACTACCCGGCCGGGCCGTCAAAATTCGGTTTTTCACTACCTTTAAGTCAGCCTATTGAAGCCATGCTGCCAAAGCCTTTTTACTTCGACGATGCCATCTGGGGCGCAGATACCTGGCCGCTGTTGAGTGCCGCGTATGAAGGCAACCTCGATACGGTCAAACGAATGCTGGAACAGGACCCGACGCGGGTCAAGTCCCAATACGCCTACTACGAGCCGCTGCACTACGCCGTCAGAGGCGGCAGTCTTCCCATGGTCGAACTCTTGCTGAAGCATGGCGCGCACCCGGCGGCCCCCGGCTGGAGCAGACTCGGAGATGAAACGCCGCTTGCCAAGGCGAGATACCGGCGGCGGAACGATATGATCTCGCTCCTCGAGCATGCGGTCGCAAGCGCGCCGCCTTACCAATGGCCACCTACCAGGCCATTCACGCCGGAACGGCAACGGCGGTATGATTTCGAGATCGCCTGCGGTTACGCTCCCGACATCGACCTGGTTCGCGCGACCCTTGCCGACCATCCCGGTTGGGCTACATTGGGGCTTTATGAGGCCATCCACCATGACCGGATGGATATCACTCAGGTGCTGCTCCGGGCGGGCGGGGACCCCAACGGCTTTATGCCCTTTGCGTGCTGGCTCACCCCATTGATGCATACGCTTAGGTATGACAATCCCCGTTGGGAAATGGCCCAATTGCTGCTGGATCATGGCGTACCGGTTGGCGGGACAAATGGGCTTGGCATGACGGCGCTGCACATCGTCGTTGCCCTTGGCACGGTGGAAGCGGCCAGGTGGCTCCTCGACCACGGCGCCGATCCGAACGCGATCGAACCGGAATTTTCTTCCACGCCGCTGGGGTGGGCTGCCCGCTGGAACCGCCACGATATGACCGCGCTTTTGCTGGCTTATTACTGACGACCCACTGGCATAATTATTTAGGGAGACGGAGTGATATTGATTGTAAACTTCAAAATCATTTCTATGTCAACAACATTAACCGGCGCCCCCCAGGCCGTCGCGGGACAATCCAAATTGCGGGAGTTCTTTGTCGAACAATTGCAGGATATTTATCGGGCGGAACAGAAACTTGTTAAAACATTGCCAAAGATGGCCGAGGCCGCCAATTCGGTAGAACTGAGGCAGGCATTCGAACATCATTTACGTGAAACTGAGAATCACGTCAGCCGGCTCGAACGCGTTTTCCAGAGTATCGGAGAAAGATCGAAATCCAAAAAATGCCTGGCGATGGCGGGTATTGTGGATGAAGGCGAAGATATCATCGACGACACGGAAGACAACACGGCCCAACGCGATGTGGGCCTCATCTTCGCGGGTCAGAAAGCCGAACACTACGAGATCGCCACCTATGGCGGACTCATCCAACTGGCCAAAACCCTGGGTTACGACCAGGCCGCGCGGGAAATGTCAGCAACCCTGGAAGAAGAAAAGAAGGCAGATTCCAAGCTGACCAGTATCGGCGAATCGAGCGCGAATTCCATGGCCAGCCGCGAGCCGAAGAAGTAGACGGACCGGTGCCAACGGTGAGACCGGGAGGGCCGCGATACGTGATCGGAGATAGGTCGTGACGCGTGATCGGGCCGGGAGGCCGGCAGGGTTTAGGCCCCGCCGGCCTCTTTTTTGACTAATTTTCGTCAAAAACTACCCAGAAACCCCTATAAATGGACCAATTGAGCCAATCTTTTTCCGCCTCCTAACTGCTTATTATACAATTGAATGCTTCGACTTTCGTTCTATTTACGTTCGATAATCAACAAAAACTCCGGAATTGCCGGTTACATTCCCTCCCTTAGAATTGACTATTATATGAGAGTCGAAGGAAAATTTAGTGAAGGAGAACTGATCGCGGCGATCGACGGTAAAAAAGACCTTAATCCCGCTATCCTGTTTCTTTATCGCGAATATTCCCACTCCGTCAGCTCTTTCTTAATCAATTTCGGCGCAAGCGAACAAGATGCCGACGATGTCTTCCAGGAAACCGTGATCGCCTTTATCAACATTGTCCAGCAGGGCAAATACCGGATGGAGGCAAGCATCAAGACCTTCCTGGTTTCCGTCGCAAAGAATATCTGGCGCAACGAAATGAAGAAAAGGCAAAGGACCGATTTCCGCGAGCAGCGATTCGAATCCGGCCGGGCGCAAAGCGAAGACCTGATCAACGAGTGGATCAACGAATCGGAAAAGAAACGTCAGCTTCGCGAACTGGTCTCGCAACTGGGTGAACCGTGCCGGAAATTACTGACGCTGTTCTACTACGAAGATCTGTCCATGAAAGAGATCCTTACCCACCTGCCCTATGGAAATGAACAGGTGGTCCGGAATAAGAAATACAAATGTCTGCAGCAATTGGCGGAGATCATCAAACGATATCCGGAGATTGCGGGACGATTGAACGAACTAACAAAATAAGAACCACCATGGTACTGAACCGCGAACAACTGATTGACCACCTCGACAGCACCCGCAAGGGGATCGCAGCTGAAGAGATCGATGCGCGGATCGCCGCAGATCCGGAAACCGACCAGGAATGGAAGGAACTCCGGTTAGCGGTCGACGCCGTGGAACAGGCGGCTATCTTTGATCACGTCAACGGGGTCAGGACGGCCTTCAGGACCAATCAAACCGTTACTGCAACGACCCCCGTTTCCGCGAACAGCGGCGGCGTCGTGCGCTCGATGACCCGGCTCGCCATGAGGGCGGCTGCCGTGATCCTTGTGCTCGGCGCATCCGCGGTCATCTATAAATATTCGGTCACCAGCGCATCGGGCATCTATTCCCAGTATTATACCCCCTATGACCTGAATACCAGCCGTGGCGCCAGCACCGCGCAGGATGACATGGAGTCCGCCTACAAGGCGCACAACTGGAGCAAAGTAGATGAAGCGTTTCGCAAAAAGAAGAACAGGGACAATAAGAGCTATTTCCTCGAAGGAATGGCCGATATGGAAGCCAGGCGCTACGACGAAGCCATTGGGATGTTCCAGCAGGTAATGGCTGCCAACAGCCTCTCCGGTTCCGATTACTTCGAAGACGAAGCCGAATTCTACCTCGCGATGAGCTGGCTGGCCCGCAATGACGTAAAGGAGGCTATGCCCCTGATCGATAAGATCCGCGCCGACAAGAATCACCTGTATCATGACGTAGTGGAGAAAATGTCCAGCATGGATCTTCGGATCGCCGCCTATAAAAATTTGAAGTAGATACCATTACCATTAAACACACGCAGAAAAAAAGCCGTCGGTCATCGGCTTTTTTTTCGTCTTTGGAAACGCCGGACATTCCGGACACCGGGATACAATAGCCCCAGCAGCGGGATCGTCAGCCACCACCAGGGATACGCGCGGTGATACAGAGGTGAGGTGTCGCCGATCAGGACGAGATGCGACCAGTACGCCGGGCTCTTATTGATGGTGCCGCTGGCAAGATAATCGAGCTTGGCCCGGCGCAGGGCGGTAGACTTTTTATAGCCCTTTTCAAGGTAAATATAGAATCGCTGGAGGATGAATGAGGTCGCCTCGTCGTCGGCTTTCCAGAGACTGCTGATCGAACTTTCGCAACCCGCGTAGGCAAAGGCGCGCGCCAGTGAAATGACGCCTTCGTTGCTCACCAACTCTCCCTGACCGGTTTCACAGGCGCTGATGACCACCAGCCTCGTCCGGTCCATATTCAGTCCGTACAATTCTTCCAGGAAAAGACAGTCGTCGATCGGGGTATCCTTTTGCGGGTAGAAAGCAATAAAAGAGCCGGCGGCGGAGGTGACCGAAGAAACCGCGTGGGTGGCCAGGTGCAAGATCGGGTACTGGTTGAGATCCTTCAGGAACAACGTCTTGGTGGCCTGCTTCCCCGTGAACTGTTGCCCGGGGAGCCCGGAGACCTCCTCCTTTGAACCCGGCAGCGGCGGGAACCGGTAGGCGCCGGTAGACAAAAAGCCCGTTCCGGTAAAAGGCGCAAACGCCAGAATCTGACCCGGATGGGTTTCTTTTTTCGACGGCGACCCGGGTGCCAGGATCAGCCTGGCGGCGAACTGATAACTGATCGTGGTAGTATAAAGCAGCGGCTGATGACTGGGATCAGTAGCCGAAGGAATCGCTTCAAAAGGCAGAAAATAGAGGAAGCCGTCCGGAACGACGATCCATTCGTCTTTGTCGGGGACAAGGGCCTGGATGGGGCTGACCAGGACGCGGCTCAGCAGGTCACCCAAGTCCCCGCCCCGGAATTTCCGCCCGCTTTCTACCGTCTTTAGCATGGCCAGCCAATCGGCGACAGCCCGCCGGAGGAGGGCGAGGGAATCTATCCGGACATAGGAGAACGCCGAGCGCGTCAGCACGAACACGTGAAGCGCGTCGGTACCCAGGTGGCAACTGATCAACGCCTGGTCCTTTCCGAGATTTGCCTGCAGTTCCGCGATGCCGGGCACCGAGTCCTCATATTTCACGCGGTAATAGTTTCCGTCCTGTTCCAGCTTCTTCTGCAACTGCGCCAGCTGGATCTCGTAACCGGCCTTTTCCTGGGCCGTCCTGGAGATTTCCTTCGCATCGCCGCCCTGGCCCAGCTTCACATCGAGCCTGGCGATATTATACTTTATTCCCTCCTCCCGGACCTGCAGGGAGTCCTCATCCACAGCGCTGACGCTTCTTTCCCGCAGATTGGCGGCGATTACGGATGCCTTGCTTTTTTCGCTGATCAGGAAGGCTTGTTCGAGATAGTCCTTTTCGGGGTGCATCCGGTAGAGCTCGAGACAAACGGAAAGCGCACCCTCGTATACGGCTGAAGTCCGCTTCTTCAGAAACAGCTTGGCGTCGTCGGTGTCGTAGCTTCGTTCAATATATCGGAGTATCGCCAGGCTCGCCCTGTAGGCGTCAAACGCCGCGACCAGCCATTTTTCCTGAGGTTGCGTCCGGTAAAGTTGCTGGAGCAGCACGGCCTTCTTAAAGACCGCGTCGAAAAGGCGGTAGGAGGCAAAGGAGCCGGCGAAGCTGGCAGGATTGGAAAAGATGTCCGAATTATCAAAATGCGGCGCATAAATGATAATGGCTTTTTGCAGGTATTGGACCGCGCCCGTATAATCTCCCTGGCCTGCCAACAGGTCTGCGCGGTACAGATCGTTGGTCCCCAGATCGAGCTCATTGATCCGGGGCACCAGGGCGTCAGGCTTGCCGCTGACCAGGACATCCAGCTTGTCCAGGTACCGCGTAGCGGAATCGGGACGGTCCAGCTGCCAAAACACATGGCCCATTTCATTCAGGACCCCCGGCACATTTTTGACGGCAACCTTTTTGAAGCAGTTCAGCGCCTCACGGTAGCGATCCAGGGACTCATAGGCCATGCCCATATTCAACCATACCGGATCGTCGGCCTGGTGCAGCGCCAGGATCTGCCGGTACATTCCAAGCGACTCGGTGAACTCGCCCAGGTGATAGAAACAAGTCGCGATATTTGTCTGGAGACTGACCGCGGCCGCGGTGTCGAAGGGCGATCTGCCGCGCACGATCCCGAGCGCCCGGTTGAAATAATTCTTTCCCTGTGCGTAGTTCCCGTTGTCGTAATACAACACGCCAAGCGTATTGTACAGCCGGACAACATCCGCGGGGTCGGCGTACCGGTCGCTCCGGGATTCCGCATCGCGAAGGAAATATCGGGCGGAATCGAAGTCATTCAGATTGTAGTAGCTGGTTCCCGCATATACGTACAGCACGAAGGTCAGGGAGTCGTCCGCATGATGAAAGCGGAGCGCCTGGCAGTAGGAGCTCTTGGCGGCGGAATAGTCATACCGGGAGTCCAGCAGGATGCCTTTTTTCAGCCACGACTGGAAGAGAAGGGTATCTTTACCCGGGCCGGCCGGAACATGTTGAAGTGCGGAGATGACCTTTTCAAACCCTTCCAGGGAAAGGCTGTCGGAGAAACGCGTATTATCGCTGAGGAGAAAGAGGCTGTCCGCCCGGCGGTATATAACGGCAATCCGGCTGACAGGATCGCCGGAATTGCCTAACAACGGAAAGAGACCCATTAACAGGGCTGTTGCCACTAGCCGCATGACCATGCCCTACAACGGCCCCGGCAGCAACATAATTGTGTCTGAAAACTGCTGCCGGTGCCCCGCGCCCGCTAATTGTGCCTCACGATGACGATAAGCGGCGGTTTGGGGTTGAATGTCGTGCTGATTTCGCTGCCGCTGACCAGGTTGCCGAACCGTTTGTTGACCATGGTCAGTAGTCCGGCATCGATCAGCGTCTGACTGTTATAGAAGACGAATTGTATGGTCATGTGCTGGACGGCATTGTTGCTTGGGTCGTCAGATATTTGATAGTAAAAATCAGTCGTAACGGTCTGGCCGTCGACCGGCATCAGCCCGAATACGCCGCCTTCAATGCCAGTGCCTTTGAGCGTTTTCTCCAGATCCAGTTCTCCGCTGTGTGGGTTCATATACACATGTTGACTGGCCGCCGATCCGGTAATATCGAAATTACAGGTGTTCCCGTTTTGACAGGGGTTCGCCGCAGTGAGGCTGGCATTGAAATAAGGGTCCGCCACTTTCTTGTTATTGGTCAGGACATATACGCTGTCGGCATAGGAAGCGCCGCCGATCGTCAGCGTGGACAGACAGGTATCGGTCGTCCCGGCGGGGAC
>DATNBP010000073.1:0-29025 GCA_035572015.1 Puia sp.
TCTGCCGCATACTGCTCCCCTGCGAGAGGAGCCTCTGAACTTCTTGATACATGATCCAGTCTTTACGTTTTCTATCCATTTTGCAATTGCCATTTTTACGGCACTGCAAAATCGATATATTAACAATGGATCATATACTCTACTCCGCTAATATCTGGTACACTCTATTTTCCGAAGTGGTACATTCCTAATTTCCGAAAACTGGTACACTGTCAGTTTCTGATTACACCGCTACTTCAACAGCACCGATATTATCGGCCGCACGCTAGAAATAGGTAGTAACAATATACCCCTCATGATCACCGGGGTCATGCGGGACATGCCGGAACAGTCCCAGTTCCATTTCAGCTTTATTCGCCCCATCGGCGAAGCTTACAACTTTAATGACCCCAGCGACAACGACTGGGTAAGTAATCCTTATTATACCTATATCCTTGCCCGACCCGGCACCACGCGAGCCGAGGTCCAGAAGGATGTCGACGAAATTGTCAACGTCTATATCGGCCGGGCCCTCCAGCAAATGTTCCACAGTTCGAGTGCCGACCTCGAGAAAGGGGGTAATCATTTCCGGTGCCCCATCTTCCCGCTCACGGATGTGCACCTCCATTCCAATAAGTCTAATGAGCTCGAAGCCAACAGCAATATCCAGTTCGTATACATCTTCTCCGTCATCGCGGTGCTCATCGTCCTGATCGCCTGCGTCAATTTCATGAACCTCAGCACTGCCCGATCGGCCAACCGGGCCAAGGAAGTGGGCATCCGCAAGGTCGCCGGCTCGACAAAAGGACACCTCATCCTCCAGTTCCTCACCGAGTCCATCCTGCTCAGTCTCTTTTCCCTTGTCCTGGCCCTTTGCATCGCTGTCCTGCTGTTACCGATGTTCAATCAGCTTGCCGGCAAATCGCTCCATCCCGACGTGCTCTTCAGCGGCCGGTTCCTGCCTGTCCTCATCCTGCTGGTGCTGCTGGTCGGCTGTCTCGCCGGCAGCTATCCTGCCTTCTACCTTTCCTCCTTCAAGCCGATCCATGTACTGAAAGACAGCCGAGGGAACCGAAGGCTGCGAACGAGGTGGGGCGTGTCGAAGCAGCCCCGCCGAAGTTCTGTGGCCGCAGGCTTCAAGAGCAGCTGGCTCCGCAGCAGCCTGGTTGTGTTCCAGTTTTTTATTTCTATTGGCCTCATCGTCAGCACCCTCGTCATCTATCGCCAGCTGCACTATATCCGAAATCGGGAAGTGGGCTTTAACCGGGACCAGGTACTCATCCTCCATGATACCTGGTCGCTCGGCCGGGATGGCACGACCCTCCTTCGCAAGAACCTGCTCACCCTTGCCGGGGTTACCGACGTAACCGTCACCCCCGACATCCCCACCCTCAACGCCGGCCAGTACTGGCAGGAAGGCTGGTTCCCGAGTGCCTCGATCGACGCCAGTAAGGCGACCCTCATGACCACGCTCAGAGTCGACGACCATTATATTCCCACCCTTGGCATGCAGATGGTCAAAGGCCGTAACTTCGACTTCGCGCAATTTCCTACCGACTCCACCGGCATCATCCTCAATGAAGCCGCCGTAGCGGCGCTCGGCATAAAGGACCCGCTCAAACTTCTCCTCTATAATCATGACGATCAGTACAAGCTTCTCACCTATCATGTCGTCGGCGTCGTAAAGGATTTCAACTTTAACTCCCTGCATGACAAGATCCACCCCCTTGTCATGCTGACCAACACGTATAACTGGAGCAGCATGGCCGTCCGCTTCCGCACAAATGATGTCTTCAGCCTCGTCCGGCAGGTCGAAAGGATGTTCCATGCCGCCAAGCCAGGACTGCCCTTCAGCTACACCTTCATGGATAACGACTTTGATAAATTGTATCACGCCGAGCAGCAGACCGGCCGGATCTTCGTCACCTTTGCCGTCTTCGCCATCCTCATCGCCTGCCTCGGCCTCTTCGGCCTCGTTACCTATGCAGCCGAACAACGCACGAAGGAGATCGGTATCCGCAAGGTGCTCGGCGCCAGGGTTACCAGCATCGTCAGTCTGCTCAGCAAAGACTTTACGATCCTTGTCGGGATCGCCGCGCTCGTCGCCTTCCCCGCCGCGTGGTGGGCCATGTACAAATGGCTCGAAACGTTTGCCTATCGCACCGTGATCAGCTGGTGGATCTTCCTCGTGGCCGGCGTAGTCGCGCTCACCATTGCCCTGTTGACGGTGAGTGTTCAGACCATCCGCGCGGCCCTCGCTAACCCCGTAAAATCCCTCCGCAGCGAATGATCAGCGAATGATTTGCCCTCGATCTATTTGGTTAGTTTCCAGCAACTCATCCAGGTTGCCAAGCGCCATGGAGAACCCGGTCTCGAAGCCCATTTCGACGATGGTCTTGAGGTCAGTTTCCTTGTCAAATCTGATGGTCACATCGATCTTCGAGCCCGCGGAAGTGGCAGAGAAGACGGTGTGCCAGTGCATGACGGGGAGGGCCGGGTTGGGGACGCCGTTTTCGTCGCAAAAACCGCTGGAGGCCTTGAAACTCTTTCCGGACTCGACGGCTGTGAACTCGAC
Source organism: Puia sp. (assembly GCA_035572015.1). GTDB lineage: Bacteria > Bacteroidota > Bacteroidia > Chitinophagales > Chitinophagaceae > Puia. The sequence goes on from DATNBP010000073.1 coordinate 2,555, forward strand.
GCGGCACCAATGCCTGTCGCCGTTGGGACCGACCATGCAGTACAGCCAGAGACCGCCGGCCCTGAAGTCAAGCGATTTCGTCTCGGTTTTCCAGGGACGCGGAGCCCACCATTGATCGAGAATGTCTTGTTGCGTGAAGGCGCGCCAAACTTTATCAAGCGGGGCGTCGAACTGCCGGACGACAACCAGCGTTCTCCCGCCGGTGTCTTTGGTGAATGTTGCTTCATGTTTCATGAATGAGTGTTTATAGGTCCTTTAAAAGTTGGTCCAGTTGATCGAAACGATCTTCCCAGAGTTTCCGGAATTGGCTGATCCATTGATCGATCTCTTTCATTTTTTTTGCATTGAAGTAATAGAAGATTTCTCTCCCGTTGCGTTGTTGGTCGACAACGGCACATTCGGTAAGAATTTGCAGATGTTTGGAAACCGCCTGGCGGGTGGTGTCGAAGTGCTCGGCGATGGCATTCGGCGTCATGGCGCTGACGGCCAGGAGGCTGAGGATCGCCCGTCTCGTGGGATCGGCGATAGCCTGAAAAATGTCTCGACGCATGTTATTGTGCAACCTTTTGATTGCAAATATAACGCAACTATTCGGTTGCGCAAGTGTTCGTCGAAAAATTTTCTGATTAATGCCGGGTAAAGACCATTTTAGTGCTTTGAACCGGCAGCCCGTCGACCAGCAAGGTGCAGATATAGATCCCCGAGGTCTCGAATCCATGGTTATAAATGACCTCGTTGACGCCCATTTTGAGCGGCACCGGGATGCGGGAGACGACCCGGCCGTCGATGCCGCTGATTAACAGGCAGGTGCGGTCGGAGAAGAGGTCGGTGCCGGAAGTAATGGTGATCAGGGTAGATTCGTCAAAGGGATTCGGCCTGTTGGGCAGCAGCTGGATCCCGTAATAGCTGGCAGCAGCGGGCGCCGGCAAGGTGGAGTCAGGAGTATAGGCCAGGACCACCATTCCGGTGGAAAGGGTCCATTCGGTGGAAAACTGGCTTTCGGTGCCGTTGGCGTCCACCGCGGCTGCGCTGATATAAAAGCTCGTATTGCTGCCGTACGGGAGGGTCAGGATCGCTGATGAGGCTCCGGTAACGGTATACACCGAGTCCCAGTCATTGGACGTGGAGCGGATAGCCACCCGGTAGGCAGCGGCGCCAGTGGGAGCGAATTTGACCTTGACCGTATTGGCGGTCCACAGCGTTGCGTTCAGCGTGACGGTATCCGGTCCCAGCGCCACCATGGCCAGAGAATTCCCATTGACGAGCGAATTGCGGGCGAGATAGTTCGGATTGACATAGATCGAATCATACACCCCGCCCCTGAAGCGGCCGAGGCTATCGCGGACATTGTGCTGGCGGTCGGAATAACCCGGTCCGTTGCTGGCGTCGCCGTCTTCATACGCCTGGGTGAGCCGCACCGCGGTATAGCCGTTATTGGTAAAAGACTCATGGTCCCCGCCCCTGCCCGTCCGGTCTTCGTTCTCCATGATCTGGATATCTGTAGGGACTGCAGCCAGACCGCTGAGTTGCTCCTTATATTCCAGTTTGATGTAACGGGCCCATTGCTTGTCGGGTGAGTTGACGTCGCCCAGCGAAAATATGCGGAGATCGATGCTGTCGAGCGCACCATAGAAAGGACATCCGGGACTGGAAGCGGTATGACCGCAGAATACCCCGCCGGAGACGTCGTTGTTGTTGACAGCCTTGATAAGTACGTTCTTGGAACTCAGATATTGGGCGAGCGCATTAGCGCCGATGAGCCCCTGTTCTTCTCCCGTATTGACGGCGAAAACGATCGTATTGCGAAAAGTAAACTTACTCATGACGCGTGCCAGTTCCATCACCATGGCGGTGCCTGTTGCGTTATCCCCGATCCCCGGCGCGCTGCCGGTAACGTCGCAATTGTTGCTGTTACGGCTATCCATATGCGCTTCAATGATGATGAGCGATTTGTTCGAGGTCTGGCTCCCCGGGAGCACCGCAAGGACATCGTAGTGCGTCATGATAGCCGGGCTCTCCGTGCATCGCGCCGAGGAAGGGTTGTAGGTGAACTTCAGGTACCCGACCTGGAGGCGGCTGTCGTTGGCCTGGCTGTATTGAACGAATTTATTGAAAATCCAGCGCCGCGCGGCGCCGATGCCGAAGGTCGAAGACGACGTGTCGGAAAAGGTATTGCGGTTCCCGAAACCATTTAAGGACACCATGTCTGCAGTCAGGGAGTCGGGCGAAATATCCTGTAGCAGACCCCTCGAAATCGTATTCGGGTCCGTGATCACCGTGGCGGCCTGGTAGTTGGACGGTACATAATTTCCCAACAGGATATTGTTGACGATGGGCGAGGTCACGGACTCGTTGCTTTGAGCAAAGGCCATGGTCGCTCCACAGAGGTATAGGATAAGCGTGTTGACTATGGTTTTCATAGCGGCGTAAACCTTTTTACCTTACTTCTTACCTGTTATTGAATGCTTTTCTTACAAATACACGGTCCGGCAGAAGGACCTGGATGAAATAGACCGATACCGGCAAACCGGATAGGCCGGGAACGTCGATGGCATTTGTGCCTTTGACACCTTGCGCCTGAACCTGCTTCAGCACCGCGCCTTTGCTGTCGAGGACACGGATGGAAACGGACTCGGCCCTGGAGAGGTTCATTCGGACCGTTACCTGATCGCGGAAGGGGTTGGGAGTCACCGCTTCTACGGAACTGTTGGTCGTGGGCGCCATCGTGACGATATTGCTGTACGCAATATTGCCATTGCCATCCATCCATTGAAGGCGATAGCTGTTGGAAACGGCTGGGATGGGATCGATATCGGTAAAACTATGATCTACTGTCGCGTCATTTCCTGTACCCGCTACCATGCCGATAGCGCTGAAATTGATGCCGTCCGTGGAACGCTCGACGACGAACCTCGTCGCGGTCGTTTCACCATAGGAGGTCCAATCCAGGATATTGCCCTGGTCAGTGCTCCGCCCCGTAAAGGTTCCGAGGGTGTTGGCGAGCGCTACCGACACGTTGATGGTGTAAGTGGCAGGCGTCGGATCGACCTTGCCCGCGGAGTCCATAAAGGCATAGGTGAACGAGGTGCTGACGACCAGGGGATTGATCCACTTGATCTGTAGCAGGATCGGGTTATATCCGATGATGGGGGTACCTGCGGTAAGCAGGGTACCGGCGTAATAGAGTTGCTCGTTGGCCGGAACCGACGTGATCACAACGTTGCCGTCAAAACCCAGCGTCCCATCCTCTGGGTCCGAGCCCGCAAGCGGGCCGGGGCTGGCGATGGTGCCTGCTCCGTTGAGCGGCTCCATCGAATTAAGCGCAGGCGTTCCGATCGTATAGTTCTGGTTCACCGAATTCGGCAGCTGTTCGATGCCAAAGTCGATACCGGTAACATTGCTGCCGCCAGCATTGAACATATGGATCAGGGGACTCGTGTTCACCCAGTTGGGCGGCATGTTCGTGGCGGGCGCGGGACTGCCGACTACACCCTGCAAGGTGGACAGATAGATCTTCATACCCTGCGAGTTCACCGGCAGGTTATTCAGCGTGTAGGTTCCGTTCGCATTTACCGGCGTCGTGGACACCACATCTCCCGAGATCGGATCGACAAGGCTTGCATATAGCGTAGCGCCGGCGTTGGTGCCCTGCTCGTTATTCGTCCGGATATTGGTGAAGGAATTATTTGCGCTGTTGTCCGCGTCATCCCATACGGTTCCGGAGACGGAGACACAAGTGAGGGTCAGTTGCTGGGTGGAATTCAGTACGACGCCCCAGGCCCACGTATTGAGCAGGCGGGCATTACCGAAGTCGTTACATTGCAGGTTGTCGCTGTCGTTGGCAGTACCGCCATAGTAGACGGCGGGCGCAGGGATCGCATTTGTCGGGTTGCCGTTGCCATTCCAGGCGCGGCCAAGGGTGGCCGTCGGCGTTACCCCAACGATCGAATTATCGTAGCCCGTTCCGCCAATATTGTTGTTGTTCTGACCACTGACACAGGTCGTCCCGTTATTCGTCAGCAAGGTATCGTCCCAGTACAGGGTCGGATTCGGTGAAATAGCGCCCGCCGGGGAGATGCCTGTCACATTGAAACCGTTGATGTTTAATTCATCGTCATAAATGGGAATATTGATACGGCCCTTTCTGAACGAGAAGGTGATCGGGAATGTCGTGTTGGCGGGCACCTGGTTCCCCAGTCCGTCCTTTCCATTCCAGCTATAGGTGATGACGCCCGGTTTCTGGTTGTCCAGCTCAACCCAGAAGTCGGAAGTTCCGGGCTGATAGCCGGACACGCCGTTGAGGTCGAACAGCAACCAATAGTCACCCGCCTGAGGGGCCATAAAACGGATATTAAACGGTCCGGGCGGGCAACCAGAGATCACGGGATCGAGCAGTTGCGGCGCTACCGGAATCGAAGACGTCGGATAAATGGAAGAATCCGGCGGGTTCAGGAACACGAGGTAACCACCCGTCAGATAGGGCGGTACGAGGTTGGTCAGGACGATGGACCGCCTGTCCAGCTGCCAGTTGCCGGTATTCTGACATCCAAAGCTGTTGAACGCGACGATATAGGACAAGGGTTGAAACCCGCTCGCCGGGAATGAGACCTTCAGGGTCACCGAGTCAGGCGTATACCCGAAGAACCCGGCGTTCGTGGACGTGGTCGGATCCTGGATATCGCTCTTGGCCGGGTTATATACGGAAAACGCCCATTCGTTGCAATGCACCCGGCCAATCAGGCGCACGGCGCCCTGGGCTACGGTAAGATCGAAATATTTGGATAACATGGATTCGCCGCCGGCCAAATGGGTCTTACCCCCGTCCGAACTGCGATAGAAGGTCACATAGTAGTCGCCATTCATGGTCGGCGTAAATACGCCGGGAACATAGCCATTGGCCGGCGCGCCGCCGATCTTCGGGCCGGCGATAGCAGAAACGTAGGTGGCGATAAAACCCGCGGCACCCGCAGTGCTGGCCAGGTTGATGGGATAACCGGCTACCAGCGCCCCCGTCGGGTCATACAGGTTCATATACACGTCGGAGTAGGTGCTGATCGGCGTCGCGGGAGAAAGGGTCTCCCAATTGAAGCCGTAATAAAGTGTCTCCGTCGTAAAATCCTTAATGTGGATATATACACGGTCGTCGACCGGGCTGTTCAGGTACGGCCCGACACTTCCCAGCGGGAAGCTGGCTGTCGTGGAAACAATAAGGCCGGTCCCGTTATTGGGGTTCGGCATGATCTGTTTCGTTCCCTCCGCACTGAGCCCATGGGTGCCCAGCATAGCAGCCGTGAATAGGAGGATAAGGGGGTACACGGGTTTCATAAGTATGGATTAAAATTGATCGACCCCGACAGGGTAAGCTGCCGGAGTCCACCAGTAACAAACGCAATCTAGCCTTTTTCGGGTTGCCTGTCAATGCCCGGCAGACCCGTTTTCGTCATGCGATAGGACAACATTCGTTAATGAACGCGCCCGATTGCTGGCCAGGGAGGGTTTACATATCAGAAATATAATTGATATGTCAGAATTTTTGTATGCAGAAGTTATCCACCGTATAAATCCGTGGGCATTAAGGAATTATACTAGGTATTTGAGACAGTTGGCAAGACCTTCCCGCCAATCCGGGATAGTTAATTGATACGCAATGCGGATTTTCGTTTTATCGAGTAGCGAAAACGCAGGGCGCCTCGCGGGAGTGGGATATTGGCTGGTCAGTATCGGATTGACCGCGCAGCGGCTACCGGTCAGGTCCCGGATGGCAAGCGCAAACTCATACCAGCTGATCCGGCCCTCGCTACTGTAGTGGTAGACGCCCGGGGTGTAACTGGGATAACGGATAATATGCAGGATAGCGGCCGCGAGATCGGCCGCATAGGTCGGCGAACCGACCTGATCGCTGACGACGCTGACGGCAGCCCTTTCCTTCATGAGCCGCAGCATGGTCTTGACGAAATTATTGCCGAACCTGGAGTAAACCCAGGATGTTCTGATGATCACGGTTCCCTTGGGATGGCGCTCCAGCGCCTGGCGTTCGCCTTCCAGTTTGGAAGCGCCGTAAGTATTGATAGGCGCCGTCACGTCGGCTTCCTGGAGGGGGGTGTCCGAACGGCCGTCGAAGACATAATCGGTCGAAATATGGATCAGCCGGCAGCCGTGCCGGTGGCATTCATCGGCGAGGTACCCTACGGCATCGCCATTGATCAGAAAGGCCGATTCCTTTTCCGATTCCGCTTTATCAACGGCGGTGTAAGCCGCGCAATTGACACACCAGGCGGGCCTCTCGCGGGCGAAAAAAGCGCTTAGGACATCGGGGTCCTCGACCGGCATGGTCGCGCGGTCAAAAAAGAAGAAATCGAACCCGGGATATTCCCCGGCAATGGCCCGCAAATCCCGACCAAGCTGGCCGTTTGCACCGGTAACGAATATTTTTGGAACCCCCATAGTCGATCATTGAAAGTTATTCCGGCATTCGGCAAACGGCGGGAGATCCAGATCCTTGACCGAAACGATCGCCTGGCCGGGCGGAACCTGCCAGTCGATGCCTAACTCCGGATCGTCATAGCGGATGCCGCCCTCGCTTTCCTTATGGTAGAACCCGTCGCATTTATACGATACTTCGGCTGTCTCGCTCAGGACCGAAAAGCCATGGGCAAATCCTCGCGGCAGGAGCAATTGCCGCTTATTCTCAGCGGAAAGTTCAACGGCTGCCCACTTTCCAAAGGTCGGCGACGATTTCCGGAGATCGACTCCTACGTCGAGGACCCTGCCCCTCAATGCGCGGACCAGTTTGGTTTGCGCGTAAGGATTTAACTGGTAATGAAGACCGCGTATCACACCAAAGGTAGAAAAGGATTGGTTATCCTGGACGAAGCGATGGGTAATCCCTTCTTTGGCAAATGTCTGTTCGTTGTAGGATTCGAAGAAATATCCCCGGCTGTCCTTGTACACCGCGGGCTCAAAGATCAGCAGCCCGGGAATTTCGGTCTTTTGAAAGGGCATAGTTATCTTTTAACGTATTGCGCGTTGTAGTAGTTCTGGTATTCGCCGGAAGTTACCGCATTGACCCAGTCCTGGTTCGCAAGATACCAGTCGACGGTCTTTTCGAGCCCTTCTTCGAATTGGAGCGAAGGCTTCCAGCCCAGTTCCTTATTGAGTTTCGTCGCATCGATGGCGTAACGGAGGTCGTGGCCGGGGCGGTCCTTGACGAAGGTGATGAGTTTTGCGGAATCTCCCGGTTGCCGGCCAAGCTTTTCATCCATGATCCGGCAAAGAAGATGGACGATGTCGATATTGGTCCACTCATTAAAACCACCGATATTGTATTTCTCCCCTACTCTTCCATGGTGAAAGATCGTATCGATGGCCCGCGCGTGGTCTTCGACAAAAAGCCAGTCCCGAACGTTCTCGCCCTTCCCATAGACGGGAAGCGGCTTCTTATGGAGGATATTATTGATCATGAGCGGGATCAGCTTTTCGGGGAAGTGATTCGACCCATAATTGTTGGAGCAGTTCGACAGGATTACAGGAAGTCCGTATGTGTGGTGCCAGGCCATCACAAAATGGTCGGAAGCCGCCTTGGAAGCGGAATAAGGGGATCGCGGATCATAGGGTGTGTCTTCCGTGAAAAAGCCTTCCGCGCCAAGCGATCCGTACACTTCGTCCGTGGACACATGATAAAATAGCTTGCCCGCCGGATCTTTTCGCCAGGCAGCATGCGCCGCATGCAGCAGCGTAGCGGTGCCCAACACATTTGTCCGCACAAAGGCGAGGGGGTCCATAATGGAGCGGTCGACATGGCTTTCGGCGGCAAGGTGGATCACCGCATCGAACTGGTATTTGGCGAATAACTCCTGGATGCGGGCTTCATTGGTGATATCCGCTTTTTCGAAATGGTAGTTGGATGCCCGCTCGATGTCGGCAAGGTTCGCAAGGTTTCCCGCATAGGTCAGCGCATCGCCGTTGACGATCCTGTACCCGGGGTATTTGTTCACGAATAGCCGTACGACGTGGGAGCCGATAAAACCGGCGCCACCGGTGATCAGGATGGTTTTGCTGTAGGTTGCCATCAGAGGCTCCAATATTTTCTGTTCACGATCTTGTTTTTATAAGTCCCCTTCAGATCGGCCACCAGACCGCCCTCGCGGGTATGCGCGGCAAACCATGCGTCATCCAGGTCTTTGTATTGGACGTGGGGAACCGTAACAATGATAGCATCGTAATCCCGGGCCGTTTCCCGCGCCAGGTGCAGGCCGTATTCCTCGTGCACCTCGTCTTCCATCGCATAAGGGTCCTCCACATCGACATGAATATTGAAAGCCAGCAGCTCTTTCACCGCATCGACGATCCGCGAATTGCGGATATCACTGACGTTTTCCTTGAAGGTAACGCCTTTGACGAGGACTTTGGGCTCGTTGGAAATCCGCAGGACGTGCGTAATGATCTTCCGGGCGACATACTTGGCCATATCGTCGTTGATATAACGCGACGACGCGATCACTTTTGATTCATACCCCAGGGCGGCAGCTTTATAGGTCAGATAATAGGGATCGATCCCGATGCAATGCCCCCCTACGAGGCCGGGTTGGAATTTGAGGAAATTCCATTTCGTACCCGCAGCTTCGATGACGTCATAGGTATTGATGCCCATGCGGTCGAAGATAAGGGATAATTCGTTCATCAATGCGATATTGAGATCGCGCTGCGTGTTCTCGATGATCTTGCTCGCCTCCGCTACTTTGATGGAAGACGCCCGATGGACACCAGCGTCCACGACGAGAGAATAGGTCCTGGCGATCTCATCGAGCGCAAGCGGCGTATCCCCGGACACGACCTTCATAACCGTGCGAAGCGTATGCTTCTTGTCGCCCGGGTTGATCCGTTCGGGGGAATACCCGAGACAAAAATCGCCGTCCTGCAGGCTCAGACCGGAGATCCGCTGCAGGATCGGCAGGCAGTCCTCCTCCGTGCAGCCGGGGTAGGTGGTAGATTCATAGACGACATAGTCGCCTTTTTTCAACGCCTTGCCAACGGTGGTGGAAGCGCCGATCAGCGGTCGCAGATCGGGCACATTGTACTTGTCGACAGGTGTCGGGACGGCGACGACAAAGAACCGGGCCTGTTTCAGGACCTCCACGTCATCCGTGAAGACGATGTCGCGGCCGGCGAACGCTGCGGGGTCGACTTCCTTGCTGGGGTCGAGGTGATTGCGCATCATTTCGATGCGGCGGCTGTTGATGTCGAAACCGATAACGGAGATCCGGCGTGCGAATTCGAGGGCGATCGGAAGGCCGACATAGCCGAGCCCGATGACGGCCAGCTTCGATCGCCGTTCCAACAAGTCATCGTAAATTTTTGCCTGTTGCATTTTGGATTTAACTTCTGCTGATGAATTCCTTTGGCTGCCTGGTCCATTCCTCCGCGGGGAGGGACTTGAAATACTCATAGGTGATCTTGAGGCCCGCCTTCCGCTCTACCTTCGGCTCCCAGCCAAGGATCTGCTTGGCGCGGGTGATGTCCGGGCGGCGCTGTTTCGGATCGTCCTCCGGTAGCGGTCGGTACACGATCTTTTGACGCGTCCCCGTCAGGGCGATGACCTCTTCCGCAAATTGCTTCAACGTGATCTCGGATGGATTGCCGAGGTTGACGGGAAGCGAATAATCGCTTAGCAACAGCCGGTAAATGCCTTCGACCAGGTCATCCACATAACAGAACGAACGGGTCTGGCTGCCGTCCCCAAAAACGGTGAGATCTTCGCCACGGAGCGCCTGCCCGATGAACGCCGGCAGCGCCCGCCCGTCGTTGAGCCGCATCCGGGGACCGTAAGTATTGAAAATGCGAACGATGCGCGTCTCGAGGCGATGGAAGTTGTGATAGGCCATCGTCATCGCCTCCTGAAACCGCTTGGCTTCGTCGTATACGCCGCGGGGGCCGACGGGGTTGACATTGCCCCAATATTCTTCGGTCTGCGGATGGACGAGCGGATCGCCGTATATCTCGGAGGTCGAGGCGACCAGGATCCGGGCGCGTTTGGATTTCGCCAGGCCCAGGCAGTTATGGGTGCCGAGCGATCCGACTTTCAGCGTCTGAATCGGTATTTTCAGGTAATCGATCGGGCTGGCAGGCGAAGCGAAATGCAGGATATATCGCAACGGGCCGGGGACATGGATGAATTTGCTCACGTCATGGTGGTAAAATTCAAAATGCTCCAGCTTGAACAGGTGCTCGATATTCCGGAGATCGCCGGTGATCAGGTTGTCCATCCCGATGACATGATATCCTTCGCGGATGAAACGGTCACAAAGATGGGATCCCAGGAATCCTGCTGCACCGGTGATCAAGACGCGTTCGTTATTCATGTTATCGGCAGGTTGTTAGGTACTTGACTTGTTACTGTCGGCCGGAGCCCGGCCAACACTTTCATAATGGAAACCCAGCTCTCGGATGGCGGCGATATCAAACAGGTTCCGGCCGTCAAATATCACTTTGCTTTTTAGCGAAGTAACGATCTTGAGAAAGTTGGGTGTCCGGAATTCGTTCCATTCGGTGGCGATGATGAGGGCGTCGGCGCCTTCAAGGGCGTCATATTGACTTTCGGCGTACGCCACCTTGTCGCCGAGCAGCGCGCGAACATTATGCATAGCTTCGGGATCGAACACGCTGAGGGTAGCGCCCTCAGCGATTAGGGCCTCGATCATATACAGGGCCGGCGCTTCCCGGATGTCGTCGGTATTTGGTTTGAACGCCAGACCCCACAGGGCGAAATGGCGGCCCCGGAGATTGTTGTTGAAATGACGCTTGATCTTCGGGATAAGATGAAGTTTTTGCTTTTCATTGACCTCCATGACGGCGCCCAGGATGCGAAAGTCGTAGTCCGCTTCCTGCGAGGATTTCACGAGGGCCTGGACGTCCTTGGGAAAGCAACTGCCACCATAGCCGATGCCGGGAAAAAGGAACCGCTTGCCGATCCGCTCGTCGCTACCGATTCCACGCCGGACCATGTCCACGTCGGCGCCTACCCGTTCGCATAGCAGGGCGATCTCGTTCATAAAGGTGATCTTCGTGGCAAGAAAGGAGTTGGCGGCATATTTGGTCAGCTCGGCCGAACGCTCGTCCATGTAGATGATCGGGTTTCCCTGCCGGACGAAAGGGGCATACAAGTCGCCCATCACCTTGCGGGCTCGCTCGGAGGACGTACCGATGACCACGCGGTCTGGTTTCATGAAATCGTCCACGGCTACCCCTTCCCGAAGAAACTCCGGGTTGGAGACGACGTCGAATTCCACGCGGCAGTTCCTGGCGATTACCGCACTTACTTTTGCCGCGGTGCCGACGGGGACGGTGCTTTTGTCAACGATGACTTTGTAATCTTTGAGCATGCGGCCAAGCTGGTCCGCAACCCCAAGGACATACTTGAGATCGGCTGACCCGTCTTCACCGGGCGGCGTCGGAAGGGCGAGAAAAATGATCTGCGCCTCCCTGATGCCTTCTTCGAGATCGGTTGTGAATTTCAGCCGTTCTTCCTTAAGATTGCGAAGAAACAGTTTCTCGAGGCCCGGTTCGTAAATGGTGATATGGCCGCCGGACAGTCGCTCTACTTTCGTCGCGTCGATGTCGACGCAACAGACGTCATTGCCGGTTTCGGCAAAACAGGTGCCTGTTACCAGTCCGACGTATCCGGTTCCGATCACAGCAATTTTCATAACGATGTTTTCTTTAGGTTATAATCATTTTTTATCGACGTATTCCAGGACTGCGGTGCTGATCGCCTTTAGCTGTTCTTCGTCGAGCTCGGTGTGCATGGGGAGTGAAATGACCCTTTCGGTGAGCCAGTCGGTGACCGGAAGGTGGTATTTGCCGCCCCCTGCAGCCGCGAACATCTGCTGCCGGTGCGCGGGTACGGGATAATAGATCATCGATGGGATGTTTTTCCCTGCCAGATATTCATGGAGCCCGTTGCGATCGACGCCGTCGAGGACCAGGGTATATTGATGAAATACGTGCTCGCTGTACGGCGCCCTGTATGGGGTAGTGATCTTCGGGTGAGACCCGAAGGCACGATCGTAGTAGTCGGCGGCCGAACGCCTCGCGCTGATATATTCATCCAGTCTCTTGAGCTTGACGTTCAGGACGGCGGCCTGAATGGAGTCCAGCCGGCTGTTGCAGCCCACGATTTCGTGGTAATAGCGCCGGCTCTGTCCATGGTTAGCGATCATTTTCAACCGTGTAGCTAACGTGTCGTCATCCGTGAATATTGCCCCGCCGTCACCGTAGCAGCCCAAATTTTTCGAAGGGAAAAAAGAGGTGGATCCGATCGTTCCGATCGCACCGGTCTTTACGCGGAGGCCGTCCGGGTGAGTGTAGACACAACCGATGGCCTGAGCATTGTCTTCAATGACGGACAGGCCATGCCGTTTGGCGATGTCCATGATCGCTGCCATCGGCGCGGCGTGCCCGTAAAGATGGACGGGGACGATCGCGCGGGTGCGCGGTGTGATGGCGGCCTCCAAAGCAGCCGGGTCCATGCAAAACGTCTTCGGGTCTACGTCCACGAATACCGGGGTCAGCCGGAGAAGGGCCACCACCTCGGTAGTGGCGATATAAGTAAAGGAAGGTGTAATGACCTCGTCGCCGGGTTGGAGGTCCAGCGCCATCATCGCGATCTGCAACGCATCCGTTCCGTTGGCGCAGGGAATGACATGACGGGAACCGTTATAAGCTGCCATGCCTGCCGCGAAATCCGCGACCGGTTTTCCGTTGATGAATACGGCGCTCTCCACCACCGCCGAGATGGCCGAATCGACTTCACTCTTTATTTTTGTATATTGCTGCTTCAGATCTACCATTTGAATGGGCCGCATAATCTCTCCGGATTTTATAAACGCTGAATCGACGATCCGCCTGAGGCGGATCAAATTGGGCACAAACCTACTGCAAAATTGTGGTTTAACCAATGTCGGCGACCGGGTAGATACAACGGCGTGTGACTGATGCAGTGACCGTGCGGCGATATTGAACAAACAACTAAATGCGGCAACTTGAGTATCTTTTTTTATCATGTCTTTTTGTGGTTGTATAGATTCGGTATCCGGCTTGTTGCGCCCTGGAATCCAAAAGCACGCGCTTGGCTGCTGGGCCGGAAAGGGATTTTCGACCGCATCGGGGCAGAGATGGAACTGGCGGGCGCATCGGCCGGCCCGGTGATCTGGATGCATTGCAGCTCGCTGGGGGAGTTCGAACAGGGAAGACCGGTCATTGAGGGACTGCGGCGTTTATCGCCCGACGCACGGATCGTGCTGAGCTTTTTTTCACCCTCGGGGTATACCGCACAGAAAGACTATCCGGGCGCCGACCATATCTTCTACCTGCCTTTGGACAGCCCTGCTAATGCAAAGCGATTTATCGGGCTGCTGAAACCGACGCTGGTATTGTGGGTCAAGTACGACTATTGGTATTATTTCCTGGTCGAGCTGAAGAAAAAAAATATCCCGGTATTACTCATATCCGGCGTCTTCAGGACCGACCAGCCTTTTTTCCGTTGGTACGGCCGGTTGCACCGGTACATGCTCGAAAGCTTCATGCACTTGTTCGTACAGACGGAATCGTCAAAGGATTTGCTGGCGCGCCTGCGACTGACACGGCAGGTGAGCGTAAGCGGCGATACGCGGTTTGACCGGGTCATCGAAATTGCCGAGGCAGGCGCGCGTCTGCCGGAGATAGCCGCCTGGTGTGACAATCATCCGGTTATCGTTGCGGGCAGTACCTGGGCCGAAGATGAAGAGGAAATGGACCATTATGCCAATTCCCATCCGGAAGTCCGGTTTATCCTGGCTCCGCATGATATCGGAGAGGACCGGCTCGCCGAGGTGGAGCGCCTGTTCCGGCATTGTATCAGGTATTCGGTCTGGATGAAGACGAAGCCTGCCGGAGAGCGGGGCGCTGGCACCGAAGCCCCGGCGGCGAAAGCGGTGAAGGCCAGGGGGTGGCCGGAACCGAATGTGCTCCTGATCGACAATATCGGGATGCTGTCACGGCTTTACAGATTTGCGTCGGTTGCTTATGTAGGTGGTGGTTTCGGGGATGACGGGGTTCATAATGTGCTGGAAGCCGCGGTATATGGCAAACCTGTCATTTATGGACCGGTGATAGAGAAATACGCAGAGGCCGTGGAATTGACCGAAGGCGGAGGGGGGGTCGTGATTGACAGCGCTTTAGAGGCGGAAAAAATGTTTGATCGCCTGCTCGGCAATGCGGCGGAACGGGAACAGATGGGGCGAGCGTCCAGGGAATATGTTCATTCCAGGAAAGGAGCGACCGAAAAGATCCTGCAATTTATTCAGGAGAACCGTCTCTTGACGAGCTGATAGAAATGGCGGGTAACATCGCGGTTTTCATCCCAGCCTAATTTGACTTTCAGTTCCCTCTCCATCCAATATTCGGCTTCAGGAAGGATTCGGAAACCGTTGATCGTCTTGATGCTTCGCTCGTACATTGCCTCATCCCCTCTAAACAATTGATTGACAAAAACATATCGATCATTGACGCCAATGGCCTTCTTGAGGTCGCGGATCGGCGTATCGTTAAGGGCCGAGCGCAGGTCGACGATGTCTGGCTTCAATTTATCATTCAGGGAAGATGCGCTGCCCCCCCCGATTATATCATTGATTTCCTTCGACTTTTGTGAAAGCGTAAACCGGTCGATCGGCTTTTCGGCTAGCGGATCGAAGGGCCATATCCCCCTTTCGGGCTCGCGGCTGCGGGCCGTGTTCGCGGCGGCCAAAGCGGTTCCGTTTGCGAGGGGTGCTCCAGTGCCCTGACCTGCGGAAACAGGTGAAACGTTCATGGGAGACGAAGCGGTGGCCGAGCCGTTGGCCGGGACCGGATTGACTGGAGACCCGCTGACCGGAGACCCGTTGACCGGGACCGGATTGATCGCAGACCCGTTAGCCGGGGCGCCGCTTACCGCCGATCCGTTTGAGCTCACCGGAGTCGATGTGCCGATGGACGGCATCCCGTTAACCGCAGATCCATTTGAAGTCACAGCCTGGGATGCGATGCCGGACGGACCGGCAGCCGGCACGGGAACGCTGCCCGCAGGGCTGATTTTTGCCGCGGATGGCATCATAACCGCTATCTTCGTCGGCATTACCCGTCCTGGCGGGGGCTGGGTTGCCAGAAAGCGGATTTCGGCTTCTAATTGTTGCGCGGTTTGGAGCATTCGGGATGGCTCGGCCTTTTGGTCGAACTGCTCCGACAACTGGGATATCAGTTCTTTTAGTCGTTCCATGTTAGGTACTTAAGAGTCGTATGGGTTAGAGTGGTCCTATAAACTTGCGGCAAAAAACCGACCAAAAAGACGAAACTTTGCTGCAAAACGGTTAAAAAGGACTTCGTTCCGCTAAAGTTATAACAAATTCCGAACCTAATTTCTAAGCATCTATGTTCATTGAACCTCATGTAAAGGGTGAAAAACGAGGTTGGATCGAAGTCATCTGCGGTTCCATGTTCTCCGGGAAGACCGAGGAGCTCATCCGAAGGCTCAAACGCGCTAAAATCGCCAATCTGAAGGTCGAAATCTTCAAGCCCGCCGTCGACACACGCTTCCATGAGCAACAAGTGGTCTCTCACGATGAAAACTCCATTTCTTCCACGCCGGTCGGTACATCGGGTTCCATTCTTCTGCTGGCCAGCGAGGTCGACGTGGTGGGGATCGATGAAGCCCAGTTCTTCGACGATCAGCTTCCTGAAGTCTGCGACCGGCTTGCGTTCCGTGGCGTCAGGGTAATCGCCGCCGGCCTCGATATGGACTATAGTGCAAAGCCATTCGGCCCGATGCCCGACCTTCTCGCCAAAGCAGAATACATAACCAAGTTGCATGCCATTTGTGTGAAATGTGGAAATATTGCCAACTATTCCTACCGGAAAACCATGGACTCCAGCCAGCTCTTGCTCGGAGAAAAGGACCTGTATGAGCCGCGTTGCCGGCAATGTTATTATGGCCAGACTCCTTAGCGGCAAGCTTCCGGAAATGCGGCGGCAAGGGACGTTCGCCGACAAAATTTTAACGATTTCTTTGATTATCGGCGCCAACTGCGGAGCTTTGCACAAAATTTTTCAGGGTATCCGCTCACTGAATCAGATATACGTATTGTTTAAAAAGGACCTGATGCTGGAGATCCGGCAGCAGTATAGCTTCTATGGGGTACTCCTGTATGTGGCGTCGACGATATTCGTCTTGTACCTGGCGATGGGGCAGCCGGAGGGGGTCGTATGGAAAGGACTTTTCTGGATGATCCAGCTGTTCGTATGCGTCAACGCGGTTGCCAAGAGCTTTTTGCAGGAAGGCCGCGGGAGACTTCTCTATTTCTATTCCATAACGGGAGCCGCTAATTTCATCTTATCGAAACTGCTTTTCAATGCCCTGCTGATGCTGCTGATGAGCTTGCTGAGCATGGGTCTGTTCGTCCTGATGCTCGGTAACCCGATGCCGGAACCGGGTTTGTTCGTGCTGATCAGCTGTCTCGGCGGTATAAGCCTGAGCCTGGTGTTTACTTTTCTGGCTGCCATCGCCGCCAGGGCGCAACAAAGCGCTGCGATGATGGCGATCCTGGGATTCCCGCTGGTAATCCCGCAATTGCTGCTGCTGAGCAAGGTCTCCAATATCGCCTTCGCGGAGCTTCAGGGCGGCCTTGGCTGGATGATCGCCGTGCTCGCCGGGCTCGATGTGCTGATCCTGGCCCTCTCCGTCATTCTTTTTCCTTTTCTGTGGAAAGATTGATTTCCCCTAATTTTGCAATCCTAAACAAGGTAAGCCCCACAATATGCTGCGTCAGAACTGGTGGAAAATAGTCGCCGTCCTGTTATTAGTTTACACCATCATTGCCGGATTCCTGGGCGGCGTCCCCGCGAAGCCGATCCTCAACGAGACGATCCGAAACCTGTATTTTCACGTCGCGATGTGGTTCGGAATGATGGTGCTGTTTACGGTCTCGCTCGTCTATTCGGTCCTTTATCTCCGCTCGAACAACCCCGTCCATGATATCTATGCGCTGGAATACGCCAAGGGTGGCATCGTATTCGGATGCCTTGGCCTCGTGACCGGAGCCCTCTGGGCCCGCTATACCTGGGGCTCGTTCTGGAGCAACGACCCGAAGCAATTGGGGGCGGCGATCGCATTGCTGATCTATTTTGCTTACCTGGTACTGCGCAATTCAATGACGGATATCGACAAGCGGGCCAGGATCGGGGCGGTATACGATATTTTCGCATATGCGATGCTGTTCCCCACGATCTGGATCATTCCCCGGATGGTGGAAAGCCTTCATCCGGGGGGAATGGGTAATCCGGCCCTTGACACGCACGATATCGATAGCCGGATGCGGCTGGTGTTCTGGCCCGGGGCCGTGCCGGGGTGGACCTTGCTGGGCGTGTGGATCACCACGCTCCGGATCCGCCTGGCCTTGCTGGCGGAAAAGGAACAAATGACCGAACCTGCAGAAAAGAAACTCCAACATGCATAAGAGACTCAACCGCTGGCTTTTTCTTGTCGTTACTATATTCGCCGGGGTCGCCGCCCGGGCGCAGGACAGCACCGGCGGAAAGCCGGTTGAGATGGCCGACCGGCTGAGGGCGGACGGGAAAATATATGTCGTGGTCGCGGTGCTGGTCACAATATTTGTAGGGATAATTGCGTATGTTATCCGGCTGGACCGAAAGATCAGCCGGTTTGAAAAAGGCTCTGGACAGAGATAAAGGTGGGTAGCGGCCGTGGTGCCGGAAAACGATTGCTGCCACGGAATTTCATCGGCGCCGACCGGATTTATTCATTATAAATTAACCCATATGGCAGGCCAAGTCGAATACAAGTTCTTCGAAGCCGTTGAAAAAAGCTTCGATAAAGCTGCGGTTTTTACATCCTGGGATCCCGGGATTCTCGAACAGATCAAACAGTGCAATGCGGTTTATCGCATGTTCTTCCCCGTCAAAATCGGCGACAAGATCGAAGTCATCAAAGCCTATCGTGTTCAACATTCCCATCACAAGACGCCCTGCAAGGGCGGTATCCGGTTCGCACCATCGGTGAACCTGGACGAGGTCATGGCGTTGGCTGCCTTGATGACCTTTAAATGTGCGATCGTGAACGTCCCCTTTGGGGGCGCCAAAGGCGGGATCAGTATCGATCCGAAGAAATACACACCCTACGAGCTGGAAAAGATCACGCGCCGGTATACTTCCGAACTGATCAAAAAGAACTTTATCGGGCCCGGAACGGACGTTCCTGCGCCTGATTACGGTACAGGAGAAAGGGAAATGGCCTGGATACTGGATACCTACCTGAGCATGCGTCCGGGCGAAATCGACGCGCTCGGCTGTGTCACGGGGAAACCCGTTTCGCAGGGCGGAGTGCGGGGACGCCGGGAGGCTACCGGGCTTGGCGTCTTTTACGGCATCCGGGAAGTCTGCCAGATGGAAGACATCATGGGACGGCTCAAGATGAAACCAGGGGTGGAAGGCAAGACAGTAGTCGTGCAGGGTCTCGGAAATGTCGGCTACCACGCCGCGAAATTCTTCCGCGAAGGTGGAGCAAGGGTCATCGCGCTGGCGGAATACGAAGGCGCGATCGCCAACCCGGCCGGGTTGAACGAAGAGGAGGTCTTCCAGCACAGGAAAAAGACGGGGAGTATCCTCAATTTCCCCGGAGCCACCAATATCGCCAAATCGGCGGAAGCGCTGGAACTGGACTGTGATATCCTGATCCCTGCCGCACTGGAGAATGTGATCAATGGCGAGAATGCTCCAAGGATCAGGGCCAGGATCATCGGGGAAGCAGCCAATGGGCCGCTGACACCGGACGCCGACGAGGTTTTCATCAAGAAAGGCATTCTTGTGGTGCCCGACATGTACCTGAACGCCGGCGGCGTCACCGTATCGTATTTCGAATGGCTGAAGAATCTCAGCCATGTGCGGTACGGGCGGATGGAAAAGCGGTTCACCGAAAACATGAACACGCATATCCTGAACCAGATCGAAGGTCTCACCGGCAAAAAGGTCAGCCAGAACGAAAAAGAATTCATCATGCATGGCGCGGACGAGGTCGACCTTGTCTATAGCGGGCTGGAGGAAACCATGATTGCGGCGACACGCGAGATCATGGACGCCTGGAAGGCCAACCCCAGGATTCCCGACATGCGGACGGCTGCCTATGTCGTCGCGATCAACAAGGTCGGAACTTCCTACGCGGAACTTGGCATCTTCCCGTAATGCCCGGTCATAGGCGGGGATCGGAATAAAATCCGTATTTTCACCCGCCATGGGATCCAACAGCACAACGCGTTTCAGCGACCGGGTCGAAGATTATGTCAAATACCGGCCGCACTATCCCGCTGCTATTGTGGCTTACTTACAGGAGCAATACGGTTTCGCGACGGATTGGGTGGTGGCCGATATCGGTTCCGGGACGGGAATTTCCACAGAATTGTTCCTGCGGAACGGTAACAAGGTCTTTGCGGTGGAACCCAATCCCGATATGCGGGCAAAAGCGGTAGAGATGCTATCTGGCCGGCCGGGATTCGAGAGCCGGGATGGCACCGCCGAGTCGACCGGGTTGCCCGACGCTTCGGCTCATTTGATCGTGGCGGGACAGGCCTTCCATTGGTTCGATCCAGAGAAAACAAGACCTGAATTCGTACGGATCGGAACGCCGGGGGCGCTGGTCGCCCTGGTCTGGAACGAGCGGCTGATGGTGGCCGGGTTCGAGCGGGAGTATGAGTCGCTGATCCTCCACTATGCCGGGGACTATAAGACGATCAACCACAAAAACGTTACGGATGACAGGATCGGCGCATTTTTCCACCCCATGCCATTCGTGCTGCGGTCATTCGATAATGAACAGTGCTTCAATTTCGAAGGACTGAAAGGGCGGCTGCTCTCTTCGTCCTATATTCCGAAAGAAGGACCGCGGTTCGATCAGATGATGGAGGCATTGCGGGATTTGTTTGAACGCCATGCCGCGGGCGGGCAGGTGCGCGTTCGATATGAGACGAAGGTCTATACAGGAAGTTTGCAGTAGGCGCAACGTAGAGCGGCTGGCAATTCATCGGCCGGCGCCTTCACCAACAGGAATTTATGAAATACATAGCGGTGCTATTGGCAGGGATCTTGGTTAGCGGAATGGCGCCCGCCTGCGGGGGCGGCCCAAATGCGAATGTCGTTACACCCACGCCAAAGGTCGAGAAATTCTTTCCCGCGGATAACCCCTCCTTCCAATATATGGGCAGGATCGATATGTCCGACCCGAAGATCCCGCGGTTTTGGGCACCGGGGGTAGTCGCAAAATTCCGGTTCCGGGGATCGAGCTGCCAGATCATCGTTCATGACCAGGTCCCCGACGACAACAATCACAATTATATTGTCCTGCTGGTAGATCATGGGAACCTCGGTTCTTACAGGGTCAAACTGCGGGCCAGGACCGATACGCTGACGGTCTGGAGCAACGGAAGGGCCAGGATCGATGACGAGGATCTCAGGAGTGAGGTCGAAACGAGCGTTTCGAATCAGGCGCCCGACCCTAAACGGGTTTCCCTGATAACGCTTTGCAAGGCGACCGAAGGCATTGGCTGGATGGAGCTGGCAGGCGTCCTTGCCGACAGTTTGCTGACGCCCGCGCCGCTGCCGGATCGGAAGATCGAATGCATCGGCAATTCTATCACCTGCGGGGCGGGTAGCGATACCCGCGTGATTCCCTGCGGGAAGGGTCAATGGTACGACCAGCACAACGCCTGGATGAGCTACGGGGCCCAGACCGCCCGGTCACTAAAGGCACAATGGCACCTGACCGCCGTCTCGGGCATCGGTTTAATCCATAGCTGCTGCCAGATGTCGATCACAATGCCGGAAGTATATGAAAGGATGGATTGCCGCGGCAACCAGGGAGATTGGGATTTTTCCAGGTATCAACCGGACGTAGTGACCATTTGCCTCGGGCAAAATGACGGGATACAGGACTCGACGGCCTTCTGTTCGGCCTATGTCGGATTTCTCGGAAAGGTCCGTCAGGTGAATCCCAGGGCGCAAATCGTTTTATTGACAAGCCCGATGGGCAACGCGGACCTTACGAAGGTCCAGAAGCGTTATCTCACCGGCGTGCTCGCCGCGATGCACCGGACGGGGGATAAGAAGATATCCGATTATTTCTTTACCAGGCAATGGTCGAACGGTTGCGGAGGCCATCCGGATCTCGCCGAACAGGGACAGATCGCGGCGGAGTTGACGGGGTACCTCCGGAAATTGATGGCGTGGTAATTCCGTCTATTGGTTGACTAGCTTGCGTATCCGGAAATTTAGCTCATCGGTAACATACACCGTCCCATTCTTGTCCACTGCAATGCCAAACGGATTGTTGAATTCAGCCTTCGTACTGTCACCGTCGAGGTAACCGGGTGTTCCGTTGCCGCCAATCGTCGAAACCGTTCCTGCCGGGGTTACCATTCGAATCGCATTATTTGTGGCGTCTGCGACATAGAGGTTCCCTGTTGCGTCGCAGGCAAGGCCGGTAATAGTGCCAAATGAAGCGGTGCTGCCCGGCCCGTTGGCGAAACCAATCCCCCAGCCGGCGAAAATTGTTACATTTCCCTGAGCATCAATCTTCTTGATCATATTGTTGCCGTTCGCCGTGATATAAAATCCGCCTTGCGGATTTACGGCGACTGCGTACAGGTAATGATAGTTGGGCAGCCCGTTACCCGAGACCCCCGTGCTATCGTGAAGCGTCAGCGTTATGACGTTGCCACTTGGGCTGACTTCCCGCAGATGGAAGACGTTGCTCGTGTCATAGTCGGGTACAAACAGGTTTCCATTTCCGTCGATGGCCAAATTGATAATAAGGTTGAAATCCGCAGCGCTACCCAAACCGTCCTGGTATCCTACTAACATCTGTCCGGCCAAAACGGCCATTGCCGTGGAAGAAACGGTCTTCCGGATAATGCCGTACTCAATGTCATATAAGCCGCCCTGCTGATCCACGGCCAGGCCCGCAATATTTCCAAAGGCCAAAGCCGGATTACTGATGGCATTGTTCGCATAGGTAATGACCGATCCCGCCGGCGTTATTTTCCTGATGCTGGCGTTACCTACATCCCCGACATATATATTTCCTTGGTTGTCCGTGGCGATTCCCTGGGGATTATTAAATGCCGCTTGGGAACTATCCCCATCGGCGAAACCGGCCCTGCCCGACCCTGCGAGCGTGCTGACAACCCATTTTTTTGCGGGTACCGGGGGCGTATTCGGCGAGCTGTTCGAATCCGGTTTATTTGAATTATTTTGCGTAGAAGCTGTCTTGGCGCAAGAGAAGAGTGTCGTGACGAAGACAAAAGACAACGCGGACCACCCGATGCGGGGATTAGACAAAAGGTTCATGGTAAACATGTAGAGGTTAAATTTATATTCCGGAGTAAATATAAGGTAAAGAATCCACCCCGTCAAGCATCGAAAGAGCTCATTCGCTATACGTTGGCAAAGCGGGAATACCGTCGAAATCCGCGGACCCCCGGGCAAAAGCGTGACACTCTTCCCCATTGGTGATCACAATGTATTTTACTGGAGTGGCCATATTGTAGCGGAGCACCTGCCACAATACCCGTTGATCGAGGGGCTCGCCGATGGCTTTGCATTCGATCAGCATCCAGGGTTGGGCGGCGGCGTCGAACACCATGAGGTCGAAACGTTTGGTCAGTTCCCCCAGCTTCATCTTCCTTTCCACGGCTATATAGGACGCCGGATAGTTCTTCACCTGCAACAGGTATTGGATAAAATTCTGACGCACCCATTCTTCCGGCGTCAGCCTGACCCATTGTCGGCGCAGCTCGTCCCAGATCTCTTCTTTTTTTTTCTCCGGTTCCCGAAGTTTGAAGGGGTGTGTAGGATAGTAGATTTTGATCATGACCAATCAACTATTTGCTAAATTTACGAATAATGAAGACAAAAGACGAAATAGTTACCAACTGGCTGCCGCGTTATACGGGGGAGAAACTCGACAATTTTGGGAAATACATCCTGCTGACCAATTTCGACAATTATGTGCACCTCTTTGCGGACTGGCACGGGGTACAGGTGGTCGGGGAACACAAACCCATGCAGTGCGCGACCGCGGGCGAGATCACCATTATTAACTTCGGGATGGGCAGCCCCGGTGCTGCGACGATCATGGACCTGTTGACCGCGATCCGGCCAAAGGCCGTTCTTTTCCTCGGGAAATGCGGTGGCCTGAAAAAGCGTAACAAACTGGGTGACCTGATCCTGCCGATCGCGGCGATACGCGGCGAAGGGACTTCGACCGATTATTTTCCGCCCGAAGTGCCTGCGCTCCCTGCGTTTGCGCTTCAAAAGGCGATCTCCACGACAATTCGCGATTACGCGGTGGACTATTGGACGGGAACGGTGTATACGACCAACCGGCGGGTCTGGGAGCATGACGAGACCTTCAAGGAATATTTGCAAAAGATCCGCGCCTATGCGATAGATATGGAAACGGCGACGATCTTCTCGGTGGGGTTCTTCAACAAGATCCCTACCGGCGCGTTGCTGCTGGTAAGTGACCAGCCGATGGTGCCCGAAGGCGTCAAGACCACCGAGAGCGATCTCAAGGTGACCGGTGAATTCGTGGAGCGGCATATCAGGATCGGGATCGACTCTTTAAAACAACTTATCAATAACGGACTGACGGTGCGCCACCTGAGGTTTTAAGCGCGGATATGTCCAGACTGCTCTCGATCGATCGTTTGTCGATTGGCTTCGACACCGGCGCCGGCGTTTCACCAGGCGTGGAAGACGTCACGCTGGACGTCGACCGGGGTGAGATCGTCGCTCTCGTCGGCGAATCCGGTTCCGGCAAATCGATCACGGCTTTATCGATCCTCAGCCTGCTACCGGAACCACCCGCACGTATCCTCGGCGGTATGATCCATTTTACCGGCCGGAACGGACGCACGATCGACCTGTTGGAGCAGCCGCCGGAAATCCTGCAAACCATCCGCGGCGATGAGATTGCCATGATCTTCCAGGAACCTATGACGTCGCTAAACCCCGTATTTACCTGCGGCGGCCAGGTCGTCGAGGCGATTCGCAGCCATCGCCGGATCGGCGCTGCGGAGGCGAAGCGGGAAGCTATCGCGTTGTTTGACAAGGTCCGGCTGCCCGACCCTGAGGGCGTCTTCTCGCGGTATCCGCACCAGCTGAGCGGTGGCCAGAAACAACGCGTCATGATCGCAATGGCCATGAGCAGCGGGCCATCGTTGCTGATCTGCGACGAGCCCACCACCGCGCTCGATGTGACGGTGCAACAGACGATCCTCGACCTGGTCAGATCCCTGCAGGAAACGGAGAACCTCGGCGTGATCTTTATCACACACGATCTTGGCGTGGTAGCCGAAATTGCCGACCGGGCACTGGTCATGTACAAGGGCCGCATCGTCGAACAAGGACCGGTGGAGACACTGTTCCGTCAACCGAAGCACCCCTACACGAAGGGGCTCCTCAACTGCCGGCCCGCCCTGCATCGAAAGGGAGTGAGGCTGCCGATGGTGAGCGATTACATTGGCGGCGGATCGGCCGGGAGCGAAATGGCTGATGAAGCGACTACCGCGAAAAGTGTGGCGGCGAACGCGCGGCCGCCGGTGAATCCCGTGACCCCGAACGAGCTGCCGCCGGCGGCGCTAGGGCAGGAAGCGGAGGTGGTGATGAAGGTTGAGGACTTGCGGATTTTTTATCCGTCAAAGCGGAACTGGTTAGGGAAACCGCTGCAATATACCCGGGCAGTCGACGGCGTCAGCTTTGAGGTCCGGAAAGGTGAAGTCCTTGGACTGGTCGGCGAATCCGGCTGCGGCAAAACGACCCTGGGGAGGGCGCTGCTCCGGCTGATCGAACCGAGTTCGGGGAGGATCCTTTTCCAGGGAACGGATTGGACCGGGCTATCACCCGCCGCGTTGAAACAACGCCGGAGCCAGATCCAGCTGATCTTCCAGGACCCATATTCCTCGCTGAACCCGAAACTGCGGATCGGCCCTGCGATCGCTGAGGCGATGATGGTGCATGGAATAGGTGCGAGTGACAAGGAGCGCCGTGAGCGGGTGATCGGTCTCCTCGGAAAGGTAAGCCTGCCGGCAGCGCACTTCGACCGCTACCCGCATGAATTTTCGGGGGGTCAGCGGCAGCGGATCGTTATTGCAAGGGCATTGTCCCTGCTGCCCTCATTCCTGGTCTGCGACGAATCGGTGTCGGCACTGGATGTCAGTGTGCAGGCCCAGGTCCTCAACTTGTTGAACGACCTGAAGCGGGAATTCGGGTTCACGGTCGTATTTATTTCCCACGACCTGTCGGTGATCCGGTATATCAGCGATCGTATCCTCGTCATGAATAAGGGGAAGATCGAGGAGATGGGCCTGGCTGAAGACGTGTACCTGCGGCCAAAAACCGCCTATACCAGGAGCTTGCTGGCGGCGATCCCCGGGGTGCGGGATGGCCGGACGGATCAATCCTCGTCGCTGTTGTGGTCGTAATAATTTCGGTCTACATAGAAGGAAGCTGCACTCTTCCGCTTGGAGAACATCAGCTTACGCAACTGGTCATCGAACTGGGCGTTCTCCGGCTGCCCTTGTTTCAGCCGTTTTCCCGTCAGGTTCACGAATTCATTTGTCGTGTTGACTTGTGAAAGGTCTGCAGGCTGAACGCCGCTGATGCCGATCTGCCAGTCATCGTCCCGCGTGGGTTTGTATTTGAAAAAATAGACATAACCATTGGATTCCTTAAACCGGATCTTTCGCTTCGCGACGAAGCGGATATCAGCCATCCCCAAAGCGCCACGACCTGCGGTCAGCAGGCTGCGCGCCATGTCGAGCTGGTTCCGGTATGCCGCGGGAAAGCGGTCGGTCCGGTTGATGGCTGCCAGCCGGCGGTAAAGCTCGCTCCGATAGCTATCGGAGGCCGCCAGGCTCCGGAAGATCGAATCCGCCACGGTGCGTCCCTGGCGGAGCAACAGGATAGCCGTGCTCAGTTGCAATCCGGCATCTCTGCTGACCAGCATTTTATCGAAGAAGCGCGGGATGGCCGGGTTGCGGTCATAGAAAGGAGCGAGAAGGATCGCATAACTGTCCAGGTCGTTGCCGGAATTGTCATCTCCCTCGTTATCGCCGCCACTGTCGTCGTTGTCGTCCTCCTTTTTCTGGAGTTTCTTTTCGTCCCGCCCTTCCTGCTTCTTCCACTGGATACGGGCATCGAACCAGAGCTGGGTAAACCAGGAGTCATAGTCGGTCCCTTTCATGTATCCGCTGTCTACAAGACTTGCCAGAAGGCTCTGAACGCTGCTCTTATAATCATCGACCGAGGCCAGTTGCAGCAAGTCCGGAAAAAGGATCCGGGCCAGGGCCAGGGAATCGCCCAGGTCCTCGAAAAGATAGTTGTAGTCCGAATTATTCTCG
>DATNBP010000074.1:0-5633 GCA_035572015.1 Puia sp.
CTGATCGGGCAGGTGCGGAATGCCGACCGCAGCTCGAATCAGGAAATCACGGTGCAGGTGGACGATGAAACACCCCTGGACTCCAACCAACTGATCGGATTCGGGGCCAAGTATATCATACGGCGGGTCATCAGTGACTACAGCTATGCAACCGCGGCCGAAAGTGAACCGTTTACCGGGGAGCGATCGCCCGGGCTGACGAACAGGTTCACATACGATCAGGTGGTAACGGCCGCCTATCTCGAATACACGCTGAACACGCGCACGCCCCTGAGTTTGCGGACGGGCTTGCGGTATGAGTATACGGCCATCCATGCGGGGTTGGCAACCGCAGGCAGCGCGTTGCCGGGCATTTCACCCTATGGGGCCCTCGTGCCCGCCGTGAATCTGGGTTGGCGGCTGGGCAACGGGAACATGGTCAGGCTGGGTATTACCAGACGTATCCAACGGCCGTCCATACAATATCTCAACCCAAACGAGTTCGCCCCGGCGCCGGGAAGTCTGTCAATGGGCAATCCGGCGCTCGGACCCGAATTTGCGGACAACATCGAGCTGGGATACACCACGGCGATCGGGAGCCTCACCATCGGGATGTCGGCGTTTTACCGTCATACGACCGGCGCCATCGAAAGCGTGAGCTTCCCGTCGGCCTCCGGCGACACCATTGAACGAACCTATGCGAATATCGGAACGGAACGCTCGGGCGGCCTGGATGTCTACTCCAACCTCGATCAAGGCAGGAAATTATCGCTGAGCGGGGGCGCGGATATATATTATGCGAAGTTGGACGGAGGGTCGGGCCCGGGTGCAGGAGGCTCTTCGGGCCCTGGTGCAGGAGGCTTTTCAGCGTCTGGCGCCGGCGGTCGCAACTCGGGCTGGGTAGTGACCGGGAGATTATCCGGCGGGTATCGGTTCGTAAAAGGCTGGTCGCTCTATTTGTACAGCTATTATCGGGGCAGCCGGGTATTGCTGCAAGGGTTCCAATCGGGATATCCCTATTACAGTCTGACCCTGAAGCGGGATCTGGCGAAAGGGCGCGGGACCATCGGCCTCGGGGCGGAAAACTTTCTCTCGAAAGCGATCCGGGTTACGACAAAAATCAACTCCGGCGCACTGACGGAGTCGACCACGAACCTGAGCCACACCCTGAGTTTGCGGGTATATATGAGCCTCGTCCTCGGCAGGCTGCGGGTGGTGCGGAAGGAGCGGCAAAAGAAGTCGGTGACCAATGACGATTTGAAAGCTGGCTGACCTTGCCCCGCTACGCAAATTAAAAGTTAGGCGAATGCTTGTTCGCGTTCCGCTTTTTGTGCAATTTTAAGCCGAATGAGCAAAAGGATTTATCTGATTGACGACGACCCTATTTTCGTTTTCCTGATCCGGAAGGTCATTGAGGCGATTGACGCTGCTGCCGGGATCGAGGTCTTCCCCGACGGGGAACTGGCGATTTCAAGAATTGCCGGACTGCTGGACGAGCCCGCGTTAATGCCGGACCTCATCTTCCTGGATCTCAACATGCCGGTCCTGGACGGCTGGGGCTTTCTGGACCAATACAGCGAGATCCGGGGCGGGTTTCCGAAAACGGTCGTGTTGTATATCATCTCTTCCACCATCACTCCGGCCGAGATCGAACGGGCAGGCGAATTCCCCTTTATCTCCGGGCTGATCATCAAACCTCCGGATAAGGGCCGCATCGAGGAAATTTTGACCGGCAGCGCCACCCGGTAGCGTCAGCAGGGAACCAGATTTCATTTTCCGGCCGGCCGGACCAATTGACAAACGTCCGTCCGTAACTCGTATGGGTCGCTGACGGTTGCCGGGCTGTTCAGGTAGATCTCAAAGGGAGGGCCGTCTCCCACGACGTGAAGTTCCCGCATCCGGCCGTTCAATGCCGCGTATGCAAGGGCCACCTGGCCGTAAGGCCCTTTATAGTGCACGATCACCGCGTCGCCTCCTTTTATACTATCGATCCGGATCCGCCCCGGCTCCATCTTCGGCACCCGGTCTACCTCGATGGCGGCATCCAGGACAAAAGGTGGAGCGGAGGAATAATAAAAGCCCATCATCCTGCCCGGTCTTAACTTGCGCTGCCCGATCAAAAAGAACATTTCCCGGTACGCTTGTCCCAACACCATACCGATGCTATCCTCCGCCACAACCGTATCCCGGACCCGGAGGTAATACATCGGGTTCATCCTGGCCCCTTCCACAGTCAGGACAGGAAGCCGGGAAGTGTCGGCGATCCCATGCGAGCCAAGCAGCAAAACAAGCAGGGTTGTCAGCATCGAAGATTGTTTTTCGCCGGGAAAAGATAGCCGCCGCTGCAGACCGGAGCAATGACTGCGATCACGCCGGCTGCCTGAAAAGCATGATCCTCGTCACGACCACTGGCCGCGTAACGGCCGGCATCCCGGTCATCGCCATCATTCGGCTACAGGGAAATGAGCTGTCGGACCCTGTCCGGTTCAGGGATGCGTATATGCTTGCCTGAACATTGGACAAGTCCCTGCGAGGCCCACTGTGTCAGGATGCGAAATACCGTCTCGTACGTGGTGCCCGCATAGAAAGCAAGATCCTGCCTGTTCACCGGCACCTGGATAAAGCCTTCGGCATTCTCGCCGAACTTGTCCCGCATCGAGAGCAGGGAATCGGCCAGCCGTTCACTGGCATTCAGGACGGCAAGATCCCGGATGCGCTTTTCAGCCATTTGAAGCTCGTCGGCATACAGACTTATCAATGCGAAAACAAATCCGGGGTTAGTCTTTGCGGTCGTCTCGAGGAATTGGGTCGTCACGAAGCAAGCACTCCCGTCTTGCAGGGCCGTAGCCGAAACCGGAAAATGTCTGGCAACCCCCAATCCCCGGTGGCCGACGACATCCCCACGGGTCGCGAAACGCAGGATCAACTGCCGTCCATTTCCCCAGGACTGATGGATCTTAACCGCGCCCGACAGGATAAAATAGACGCCGCGGATTGCTTCGCCTTCTTTGAACAAGTCCTGAGCTTTGTTGAAATGGACGATCTCGCGCGACACTTCGATGACCTTCTGCCATTCCGGAAGACAATTGGTGCAGAGAAAACAGCCTTCTTGCAAGCAACCATTCTGTTTCATCGGTATGATGTTGTGGTGAGCTATGGGACGGCTATCCGGCCGACCTCGGCGACAACCTCGGTACCTGCGACCCCGGTGCCCTGGAGGGACCGGACGATCCGGCCTTCCCGGTCCAGCACCGTTATACCGGCGGAGTGACTGATATTCCCATTGCCGGCGTTGGCGTATTGAATATTCAGCACCATAGACAGTTCCCTGACCTGTGCAGCGCTTCCCCGCAGCAATTCCCAGTGGCTGTCCAGCCCCTGCTCCCTGGCGAATTCGCGCAGTTGGGCAGGTGTATCCCTTTCGGGGTCAAGGGTAACCAACACACATCCGACCTGATCTCGCACACCGGCCGGAAGGTTGTTGCGTATCGCCTTCATATCGGCGATGATCCGCGGGCAGGTATAGCCGCAGTAGGTGTAGATCATGGCCACTAACTGCACCCGTCCTTTCAATGACTGCAATGCCACCAGGCGGTTATTCTCATCCGTCCATCGGCCGTCCAGCTGGTAAATAGAATTGCTTGCCACCGCCGGCTCGTCCGGGGCGGCGGTTACAGGATGACCCGGACAACAGCTGTCCGGCATAGTCGCCACCCTTGGGTGACAGGAAAGGAGCAAGAAGGCCGGTATCATCATAACTATCGTAATATTTTTCATGGCTTGTTTTTTTTAATGATTGTTGTCGCGCGCGCAGCGAAATCCAAGGCTGGCGACGGTATAGGATGCCTGGAGACTGCCCCGGAACGCGTAGCGCATAAAGGCGGCATAGTCTTCTTTGTCGGCGGCGCCAAGCGAACTAGCCGCGCACGAGAACCTTTTTGCGGCGCCATCCTGTCCGTCTTGCCGGGTAACCGTAGCGTTAAAATCGGCTACCCATTCCCAGATCAGCCCGTGCATATCGAACAGCCCGAAACCATTCCGGTACGTGGAGCATACAGGCGGCAATATTGTTGGTGTGGGGTGGTCGTACCAACCGAGGATGATTGCCGTGAGACGCGTATTTCTTTGCATTCCTTCCGGTGCAGCGGCAGCCGCATATTCCCATTCCGCTTCCGTAGGCAACCGTTTCCCTTTCCATTTGGCGTACGCAGCAGCCGCAAACCACGAAACGTTGGTGACCGGACTATTGGACGGAGTTTGGGTCCCGGGCTCGAAGTCGCCGGCCCATTGCCGCAAGTAATTTTCGTCGGCAAAAAGCCGCGCGACCTTTGATCGCGCCCACTGAGGGTTGGCCCTGACAAATTGAAGGAACTCCGCGTTCGTCACGGCATGGACGTCCATATAGAAGGATTTCACTTTAACGATTGCGGATTCATTGACCGACCGGAAGAAGGGCCGGTACCGACCCGCCGGGATCTCCCTCATTCCCGCCAAACCGCTGTCACCGAGGGCGGTCTCGGGTTTTGCCCGGTTGAACATCAAAGGCAGGGAAAGTAAGATGACAATGGCAGGTTTCATACAGCTATTGATTTCTGGTTTGTCTGACATCTTTTGCCTGGACCATCGGACTCTTATTGCCCCAGTTGTTCCGCACATAGGTCAGGATGCTTGCGATCTGGTCGTCCGACAACGAAAGGTTGGGCATGACGCCCTGAAAGTGCTTTCCGTTAACCGTGATGGGTTCGTTGTTGATGCCATGCAGCAGGATCCCGATGCCTTTATCCTGCCGGCTCATCAGAAAGTCCGAGTGAGCAAGCGGCGGAAAGGCGCCGGGCACGCCCTGGCCGTTGGGTTGGTGGCAGGAACTGCAATTGGTGGAAAAAAGGAGTTGTCCGTTCTTCAGGCGGTCGCTCATCGACAGTTCGGGCGCCGCGGCGACCTTCGGGAGGTCTTCATCAATGTCCGCTTCTGCCAGGCCCGGTTGGTACAGCTGATCCCTGATCTTGCCGGAGTAGACCAGCTTATCTTCCTTCCCGCTCACGACCAACTGAGCCAGTGCGCCCTGGTTGAATGCGCGGAAGATCGAGTGATCGACGATACTGAAAGTCCCCGGTTCCTTGCAGGTGAATTCCACAATCGCCGCCCCGCCGGCCGGGATCAGCGTCGTGCCGATGTTCTCGTGGAATTGGCTTCCGCCTTCTTCATATACCTTATCGAATATCTGTCCAATGATGTGGAACGATGAAACCAGGTTGGGCCCTCCGTTGCCGACATAGATCCGGACGCGGTCGCCCACCTTTGCCTGCAGCGCGTTGGGGCCCACCGTCGAACCCACGGCTCCGTTGAATACGACATATTCGGGTTGCTCCCTGATCGCCTTATCCATATCGAATGTTTGGAGGCCTGGCTCGCCATTCTTGCCTTTGGTGTAGAATTCACCCTGCATCAGGTAAAATTCCCTGTCCACTTTTGGCAGACCGCCTTTTGGCTCGACGAGGATCAGGCCGTACATGCCGTTGGCGATATGCATGCCGACCGGCGCGGTCGCGC
The DNA here is from genome assembly GCA_035572015.1 of Puia sp. GTDB lineage: Bacteria > Bacteroidota > Bacteroidia > Chitinophagales > Chitinophagaceae > Puia. Next base: position 5,530 of record DATNBP010000074.1, read on the forward strand.
AATGATAGACGTACAATCCGGGATTCAGTACGCGGAACCTGAAAACCGAACTGTGACCGGGCACGGTCATAGACGCTTCCGCGCCGCCCCCCGGGCCATTGACC
>DATNBP010000075.1:0-20933 GCA_035572015.1 Puia sp.
ATCCGGCCCTGGCTTTTCAATTGTCCCTCCACTGCGATCCCGTTCTCTCGCAACAACAGTTCGAGCACTTCGCCGTCGGCATCCTTTCCGATGACGCTGAATATATTCACCTGGGCGCCAAGGCCCGCCAGGTTGAGCGCCACATTGCCCGCTCCGCCGATCCGCTGTTCCTTCCGGTCGAGTGCCACGATCGGCACCGGCGCTTCCGGCGAAATCCGCTCCACATGGCCCCATAAATAGGTATCCAGCATGACGTCGCCGATCACTCCGGCTTTGATCCGACCGAAGTCTGCGAACAATTGAGAAAAATTCGGCATTAGTTTGATGTCTTTTTAGAGGACCCCTCCGGGTTCCTTTGGCGGGACAAAGCTAAATAATACAGGGGAATTCCCAGCAGGACGATGAGGGCAGCGATACCCGAATACTTTGGTTCCTGAAGGATCAGGGCGACGCAAAATACGAGCGCCACGACGATATAGACGCCTGGCAGCACCGGGTACCCGAAAGCTTTATAGGTTCGCTCGGCGCCCGGCTGCCGGCGACGAAGGATAAAAATGCCCAGCACGGTCAGCGCATAGGACAACACCGCGACAAAGGAGATCATCACGAGCAGATCGTTGTACCTGCCGCTCAGGCAAAGGGCGCTCGCGACCAGGCACTGTGCCCAAAGCGCCCAGCCGGGCACGGCCTTCCTATTCAGCCGGCCGGCCTGCCGGAAGAAAAGCCCGTCCTGCGACATGGAATAATAGACGCGGGCTCCCGCCAGGATCAATCCGTTGTCGCAACCAAACGTCGAGATCATGATCATCACCGCAATAATGTACACCCCGGCCGGGCCGAATATCACGTTGGCCGCGACGTTTGCCACACGCTGCTGCGGCGCGAACGCGATCTTATCGAGCGGCAGCACTCCCAGGTACATGAGGTTGGCGCCGACATAGATGACGGTCACGATCAATGTACCCAGGAACAGGCTCATCCCGATATTCCGTTTAGGATTTTTCATTTCGCCGGCGATAAAAGTGACATTATTCCAGGCATCGGATGAAAATATCGATCCCGACATCCCGCCCGCTATCGCTCCAAACATCGCGATCCCCAGGACAGGGCTGGTCAGGATGCCGCCGCCTCTGCCGGGCGCCATGCTCTTCATCGCCCAGGCGTCCGTCCAGTTATGCTGCCAGATCTCATGCCTGAACCCGAGCAGGAAGCCGAACACGACAAGGCCGAATAGAGACAACAGCTTGGTGACGGTGAAGATGCGCTGGATCCACTTCCCGCCCTCGATCCCGCGCGTGTTCACCCAGGTCAGGAATACGATCAGGCAGATCGCCACCAGTTCCGCATAGTGGACCTGGACGGGTCCCAGGGACAGGGCGACATTTGCAGGCGTCAGCGCCATGCGGGCGCTGAAACCGTTATTGAACGTCCCCGCAAACTTGGCGAATGCCACCGCTACCGCCGCGATCGTCGCGGTCTGGATGACAGAAAAGAAACTCCACCCGTACAGGAAACCGGTCAGCGGATTATACGCCTCTTTAAGATAGATGTATTGGCCTCCGGCCTTGGGGAACATCCCGCTCAGCTCCCCATAGCTGACAGCCGCTACGATGGTCATGAACCCGGTGATCAGCCATACGAAGATCAGCCAGCCGGCGCTACCGGTCCTTGCTACGATATCCTGGCTGACAATAAAAATGCCGGATCCGATCATAGACCCGGCAACGATCATGGTGCCATCCAGCAAGCCGAGCGTGGGTTTGAAATGGGGCGAAGTCTTAGCGGACCCGGCTATCTCCGTTTGGGTTGTTTCTGCCATAACGCTAAAAATAGCGCAAAAACCCCAAAACCCCTCATTCCCGGACGCTTAAATCACTTCGATCTCCTATACTGGGCATTGAGCCCCTCCAACAGGTCTTTGGTGATATTGAAGAGGGTGTCTTTGTTGTAAATAAAGGAGTTGGCGTCGTAGGCAAAAATATAGGAGTAATTCTTCTGCTTGTTGTAGTCCCTGATGAACTCTTCGATCGTCTTCCGGATCTTGTTCCGCTGCTCTTCTTCGAACTTGTACAGGCCCTGCTCCAGTTCCTGCTTTCTCGAAGCGAATTTCGTCTGCATGTCCTGATACTCCCGCTGTGCCTGCTCGTTCTCGGACTGGGTCATGGAGTTGCCCTTGCTTTGCCATTCCTGGATCCGCTGACGGATCTGCCTGTCCTTGTTGCTGAGCTCTTCATTCATCTGATTCTCGCGGTCAGCGGCCTCTTTTTTAACATCGGCCATATAGTCGTAGTGCGCCTGCAGGGTGTCCAGGTCGAAATAGGCGATCTTGAACCCGCTCCCCGCCGTCTTCTCTTCGTCGACATGCTTCTTCAACTGGTCGAGCTGCCTGCGCTGCGCAAGGAAAAGGACCCCGATCAAACCCAGGGCGACGAGACTCAAAATCGTAGAGAGATACTTCATATATGTCAGGACAATAGATTGACGCTTTCCCCCACAAGATAAAAAAGTAGGAGGTCAGGAACCTCCTACTTGAATTGATTTTAACAATCTTATATACTTCGCGGCGCAGCCGGCCGTCGAGGCAATGCTACTCCTCTTCGTCGAACTGCATCGCTTCGCGCGTCGTCTGCAACAGTTCGTACTCCTCCTTGCTGCCCACGATCATATTCTCGAAGTCGCGGAGACCGGTACCGGCCGGGATCGGGTGACCCGTGATCACATTCTCCTTCAGTCCAAGCATATCGTCGCTCTTGCCCTGGATGGCGGCAGAAGACAGGACCTTTGTCGTCTCCTGGAAGGAGGCGGCGGAAATCCAGCTTTGCGTACCCAGTGAGGCCTTGGTGATACCCAGGAGCAGCGGCGCCGATGTAGCGGCCTTTGCATCCCGGAATTCAGCAAGCTTCTTATCGTTCCGGCGGAGAATGGAGTTCTCTTCCCGGACTTCCCGCAGGCTGACGATCTGCCCGGCCTTCAGCTTGGTGGATTCGCCCGGATCGGTTACGACCTTTTTGTCAAAGATCCAATCGTTCTCTTCCAGGAACTCAAACTTATCAACCGTATCTTCTTCCAGGAAACGCGTGTCGCCCGGATCGATGATCGTCAGTTTCCGCATCATCTGCCGCACGATCACTTCGATATGTTTGTCGTTGATCTTCACCCCTTGCAGCCGGTAAACCTCCTGGATCTCGTTCACCACGTATTCCTGGACCGCGAAAGGCCCCTTGATGGACAGGATATCCGCCGGCGCCACCTGCCCGTCGGACAGTTGCGCACCTGCCTTGATAAAGTCCCCGTCCTGCGCCAGGATCTGCCTGGTCAGGGGGACCAGGTATTTCTTGATGACGCCGTCCTTGGCTTCGACGATGATTTCGCGGTTCCCGCGTTTGATATTGCCGAACGCAACCACACCGTCGATTTCGCTGACGATCGCGGGGTTACCCGGGTTCCTGGCCTCAAAGAGTTCCGTAACGCGCGGCAGACCGCCGGTGATATCACGCAGCTTGCCGAGCACGCGCGGGATCTTCACGATGACCTGGCCGGCCCTGACGTCTTCCCCTTCTTCGATCACGATATGGGAGCCGACCGGCAGGTTGTAGGACTTGGCTTCCTTGCTGCCCTCGATATTGATGCTGGGGATCTTGGTCTTGTCCTTGGTTTCGATGACGACCTTTTCGCGGTGGCCCGTCTGCTCGTCGGCTTCTTCCCGGTAGGTGATGCCTTCCAGGACCGCGTCGAACTTGACCGTGCCCGCGATTTCGGAGATGACGACATTGTTAAAGGGATCCCAGTTGCAGATGACCTCGCCCTTCGCTACCTTCTGGCCGTCCTTGACGACCAAAGTGGAGCCGTAAGGCACGTTATTGGTGATCAGCAGCCTGTCGTTCTTCACATCCATGATCCGGACCTCACCGGTACGGCCGATGACGATCTGTTGCTTTTCGCCTTCATTGTTCTCGGCTGTTACCGTGCGGAGACCGTCGAATTGGATCGTGCCTTCGAATTTCGCGACCATGGTGGATTCAACCGAGGCGCTGCCGGCGACGCCACCCACGTGGAAGGTCCGCAGGGTCAGCTGGGTACCCGGCTCGCCGATGGACTGGGCGGCGATGATGCCGACCGCGTCGCCCTTCTGGGTCACATAGCCCGTCGCAAGATTCTTTCCATAACATTTGACGCAGACGCCGCGCTTGCTTTCGCAGGTCAGCACCGAACGGATCTCGATCGTCTCGATCCCGGCGTCCTCGATCGACTTGGCGATCTCCTCGGTGATCTGCTCGCCGGCGGCGACGATCAGCTTGTCGTTCTGCGGATCATAGACATCATGCAGCGACGTGCGCCCGAGGATCCGGTCATACAGCGGTTCCACCACATCCTCATTATCCTTCAGCGCCGAGGTGGCGATGCCCCGCAGCGTGCCGCAGTCTTCCTCCGTGATCACGACATCCTGTGCCACGTCCACCAGGCGGCGGGTCAGGTAGCCGGCGTCGGCCGTCTTCAGGGCGGTATCGGCCAGACCTTTCCGCGCACCGTGCGTGGAGATGAAATAATCCAATACGTTCAGGCCGCCCTTGAAGTTGGACAGGATCGGGTTCTCGATGATCTCGCTTCCGGTCGAACCCGACTTCCTCGGTTTGGCCATCAGGCCCCGGATACCGGCCAGCTGCTTGATCTGCTGTTTGCTGCCGCGTGCGCCCGAATCCAGCATCATGTATACGGAGTTGAAGCCCTGCTTGTCGCTGGCGAGCTCCACAATGAGGCTTTCCGTGATCCGGGTATCCACCCGCGACCAGATGTCCACGATCTGGTTATACCGTTCGTTGTTGGTGATCAGACCCATGTTGTAGTTGTCCCATACCTCGTCGACCTCGCCTTTGGCGTTGTCGAGCAGTTCCTCCTTGGTGTCGGGAATGATCAGGTCATTGATGTTGAAGGACAGCCCGCCGCGGAACGCCATCCGGAAACCGAGCTGCTTGATATCGTCCAGGAATTTCACCGTCTTGGGGATATTCGTCCATTTGATGATATTCCCGATGATCTCCCGAAGCGACTTTTTGGTCAGCAGCGCGTTCACGAACCCGACCTCCGAAGGTACCGTCTGATTGAACAGCACCCGGCCGACCGTCGTTTCCAGCAATTTCGTCTCCAGCGCATCTGTCGCCGGGTTCCGGACCAGCGCCTTCACCTTGATATAGGCATGCAGGTCGACCTGGTTTTCGTTATACGCGATGATCACTTCCTCGGCGCTGTAGAAGGCCTTGCCCTCGCCTTTCACCTTTTCGGCAGCGGTCGACTTCTTGCCTTTCGTAATATAATACAGGCCCAACACCATGTCCTGGGAAGGCAGCGTGATCGGCGTGCCGTTCTGCGGGTTCAGGATATTGTGCGACGACAACATCAGCAATTGCGCTTCCAGGATGGCGGCGCTGCTCAACGGCACGTGCACGGCCATCTGGTCGCCGTCGAAGTCGGCGTTGAATGCCGTACAGACCAGCGGGTGCAGCTGGATCGCCTTTCCTTCGATGAGTTTGGGCTGGAACGCCTGAATGGACAGCCGGTGCAGCGTCGGGGCCCGGTTTAACATCACCGGGTGGCCTTTCAGGATATTTTCGAGAATGTCCCAGACGATCGCTTCTTTCTTGTCGACCAGCTTCCGCGCGCTCTTCACGGTCTTCACGATACCTCTTTCGATCAGCTTGCGGATGATAAAAGGTTTGAACAATTCCGCGGCCATATCCTTCGGCAAGCCGCACTCGTGGAGCTTCAGCTCGGGTCCCACCACGATGACCGAACGGCCGGAATAGTCGACGCGCTTACCCAGCAGGTTCTGCCGGAACCGGCCCTGCTTCCCTTTCAGCACATCGCTCAGCGATTTCAGCGCCCTTCCGCCTTCCGCCTTCACCGCGTTGGACTTGCGGCTGTTGTCGAACAGCGAGTCGATCGCCTCCTGCAGCATCCGCTTTTCATTCCGGAGAATGACTTCGGGCGCCTTGATCTCCAGCAACCGCTTCAACCGGTTGTTCCGGATGATCACCCGGCGATAAAGATCGTTCAGGTCCGAAGAGGCGAACCTGCCGCCATCCAGCGGTACGAGCGGCCGCAACTCCGGCGGAATGACCGGGATATATTGCATGACCATCCACTCGGGACGGTTGGTGATCCGCGAATTCGCATCCCGGAAAGCCTCCACGACGCTCAGCCTCTTCAGGGCATCAGCCTTCCGCTGCTGCGAAGTCTCGTTCGCCGCGGCGGTGCGCAGGTCGTAGGAGAGCTGGTCCAGCTCGATCCTTTCCAACAGGTCATGGACCGCTTCAGCGCCCATCTTGGCGATGAATTTCTGCGGGTCGTCGTCCGGCAGATACTGGTTGTCCTTGGGCAGCGTGTCCAGGATCTCCAGGTATTCTTCTTCCGTCAGGAGGTCGCCGAAGTTCTGCGCCTTATCCGCACGGATGCCGGCTTGAATGACGACGTACCGTTCGTAGTAAATGATGCTTTCCAGCTTCTTGGAGCTCATCCCCAGCAGATAGCCGATCTTATTGGGCAGTGATTTGAAATACCAGATGTGGACTACCGGTACGACCAGCTTGATGTGGCCCATCCGCTCCCGGCGCACTTTCTTTTCCGTCACTTCCACGCCGCAACGGTCGCACACGATACCCTTATACCGGATCCGCTTGTACTTTCCGCAGGCGCACTCGTAATCCTTCACCGGACCAAAGATTCGCTCGCAGAATAACCCGTCACGCTCCGGCTTGTACGTACGATAGTTGATGGTCTCGGGCTTCAATACTTCGCCATAGCTCCTTTCCAGGATGCTGTCGGGAGAAGCCAGACCGATAGTGATTTTTGAAAAAGTGGCTCTGGGACGATTTTCTTTTTTGATAGCCATATTGCAATTATGCGTTTTTGTCTTGTTCTAATCCAGTATATACCAAAACAATAGCTCACCCGGTCGGAACCAGGGGAACTATAATCGAAATTCAATACACGTCAGGGACCAAATCAAGGAGGGCAAAGGTACAACTTTTAATGACAATGAGAGGTTTTTTCGCGCATTCACAAGCGGTTCGTTAGTGATTCATGGTGCGAACGTTATATATACACGAATTTTTTAATTTTACATTTGGGGCAAGGCCGTCAGTTCATGAAGGCTCTTTCCGACGGTCCTTTATTCCGAACGGAGGCTCCTGACGGGGTTAGCCAGGGCCGCCCGGATAGCCTGCCAGCTGACGGTTGCCAGGGTAATTCCTATGGTTGCGAAAGCCGCACCGGCAAATATCCACCAGGAGAGACCTGCCCGGTACCTGAAATTGTTCAGCCAGTCATGCATGAGCCACCACGATAAAGGTCCGCCGATCAACAGCGACAGCCCCACCAGCCCGACGAATTCGCGCGATAGCAATTGCCAGAGTGTGAAGGTCGAAGCGCCCAGGACCTTTCGTACGCCTATCTCCTGCTTCCGTTGCTCCGCCACAAAGGCGGAGAGGCCTAACAGCCCGAGACAGGAGATGACGATCGCCAGCAGCGTGAAGAACCGCGCCAGGCGCCCGATGCGCTCCTCGTCCCCGAATTTCTTTGCGATCTCGTCATCTGCGAACTTGTATTCGAAAGGGTCCTGGGGGTCGATCTTCCTGAAGACATTCGCGATGGCCCCCAGCGCGCCGGTCATGCTTTTGCCCGGACGCAACCGGATGTCGATGACGTTGAGATGCGAAAAGCCAAGGGAAGAAGAAAGGTAAAAGATCATCGGTTCGGCCTGGTCGTAAGGAGACTGCGAGACCATGTCCTTCACGACGCCGATAATGGTAAATGTTCCGTTGTCGCTCCACTTCACCTGTTCGCCGACAGGGTGGCCGAGATTCATATATTTGGCCGCGGTCTCATTGATGATGAACGCGTTCGAGTCGGTGGCATAGCCGGGTCTGAAGTCCCTGCCGTCGGTGATCTGCCACCCGGTGACTTTTCCGAATTCGGGCGTGATGCCATTGGTGACAAAGGACTCCTGCAAAGAGGGGTCCTTGCCTTTCCACTGAAAGCCCATATTGTTGTTATACGTATTGGCAGGCGTGCTCTCCGACCCGGCGATATCATCCACCTGGCCGGTCTGTTGCAGCATGAGCCGCAGCGTGGCGAGTTCAGGCGTGAAATCCACGCTTTGTTTAGGCACCGTGATGAGCCCGTCCCGGTTGAATCCAACAGGCCTGTCCCTGGCATATTGTATCTGGTGAAATACGGCGATGGTGCCGATGATAAGGGTCACGGAGACGGTGAATTGCAGCACCACCAACACCTTCCGTGGCAACGACGCCAGCGGGCCCGCGCGGAAAGTACCCTTCAGCACTTTGACGGCCCGGAACGATGACAGGTAGAAGGCAGGATAGCTGCCTGCCAGCATCCCCGTTATGGCAATAAAACACAAACCCAGGAACCAGAATGCCGGCGATGCGGCGGGGATCGTCATCTTTTTATTGGCCACCTCGTTGAAAAATGGCAGCAAGATCTGCGCGAGCGCGATGGCGACGACAAAGGCGACGAAGGCCACGACGAGCGACTCGCTGAGGAACTGGCCGATCAGCTGCCTGCGCACGGACCCGATGGCCTTCCGGATACCGACCTCCTTTGCCCGTTTTTCCGAGCGGGCTGTGCTGAGGTTCATAAAATTGATACAGGCCAGGATCAGCACAAAGATCCCGATGATCGCGTATAGCCGGACAAATTTGATCCTGCCACCTGCCGGCAGCCCCCCTTCATAATCGGAATACAATCGCCAGCGATTCATGGGTTGCAGAAAGAGCCGGGGCCTGAACCGCCGGTCGCCGGGGGAATATCGCCATTTGACGTCCTGGATTGCCGTCGATGCTTTGTCCAGATCGGCATCGTCATTGAGCAGCACATAGGTGCGGAACCAACTATTGCCCCAGCCCAGGTCTTCCAGGTGCCGGACTTTGATCATCAGCTCAAAAGGCGAAATGAAATCGATCCCCGCAAATGACGAGTTGTCCGGCAGACCGGCATAGACTCCCGTCACTTTCACCAGGTAATCGTTGTCGACCTTCACTTCCCTGCCGATAGGGTCTTCAGCACCAAAAAGGCCATTGGCCATTTCCTCCGATATGATCATGGAATGGATGTCCCGGAGAGAAGAATTGTCGCCCTGTAGCATGTGCAGCGAAAGCAGGTCGATGACCTGCGGGTCCATATAGCTGCCGGCGAACCTGACCTGCTTTTCGCCATAGCTCACGAGCTGATTGCCGCCGCCGCCCTGCCGCACAACATACCGGAAATAATTTTTATAATCCTTATTCAGCACCGGTGCAAGCTGCATGGCCTGGCCTCTCCAGGTCTGGATGCCCCCGCTGAGCTTCTGATTCTGCAGCACGGCCGCAATCCGGTCGTGACGCATATGGACATTGTTGAACGACAATTCATCGCAGATCCACAATCCGATCAGGATGGCGACAGCCATCCCGATGGCAAGGCCGCCGATGTTGATGGCGGAGGAAAACCTGTTGTGCAGCAGGTAGCGGCCGGCGATGCGGAAATAATTCCTGATCATGCGGATGTGGGTTTGGAAAAGCCCCACCAAGAGCATGCCGCTTAGGTAATCATTTGAACATCAATATTTTAATGTAGACTCAGGCTGCATGCTGTGCGGTTCCGATACAAAGGTTGTGCGGTTAGCAATCATCCCCCCGGCGGTCGCGCCCGGTGTGGCGGCACTCACCCCCGCCTTGTGCCGGCCAAATACTTCTTCCGGATCACATCCTGGACCGGGACCCCGGCGATCTTGCTTTCGAGCCAGGAGATCACATCCAGGTACATGAAGGCCCGGGTCTCGAAACGGCTCTTCTCATAGGTCTTCAGCCGGTCCAGCAATATGCCGAACTCAGCCTTCAACCGGTCCGGCGGCACGGAAAAAGCCGTGCGCAGGAACCGGAAGATCTCCTCTTCGACGAGACTCAGGCTCTCCATCTTCGCCATGAACCGGTACACCGATTTGGTCAGGTACTCCAGCAGGTCGGAATTGCCGAGTTCGTAGTGCGCGATCAGGTGCAGCAGGCGCGAATAGCATTGCAGGTCGGTCCGCAGATCGACCTTCCAGTTGATGATCTTGTTCAGGTAATCGATCGTCTTCCCATAGCCGCCGCTGCCGAAATACAGGCAGGCGATCTTGTAATAGAAGACGAGGATCCGGTGGCTGTCCAGGTAGATCCAGTATTCGGCGAGCATTTCCTCTATATAGGGAACCAGCGACAACCCCTCGCTGAACGTGCCGTCGATGAAATGCTGGTTCAGCTTTGAAATGTAGAGGTACACGAATGTCTGGATACGGTTATTCACGTTACCGGTGACGAGATCGGTGCGGGAGAAATCCTCAAACTGCTTCAGCGTCTCCCTGAACTTTTGGTCGTTGAGCAGATCGAAATTCGCGCCCAGCAGGTTATGCATACCCTTGATATACTGGGAGGTCTCCGCCGCCAGCATAAAAGGTTCCTTTTCGAAAAGGTCTACCCAGCGCTGGGTGTACCGGTAGTACATCAGGAAATCCTGCCGGATATAGGCATACCAGCAGAAGCTCTGATACTGATATAGCTTTTCATAGAACCCCGGGCAGGCCGAAAGGTCGCCGGGCATGTTCCGTTCGAAGAATTCCTGCACCGCCGACTCGTCTTTCTCGTTCCGCGCCACCCCGTGCCGGATATACCAGCTGTACAGTTGCAGGGAAAGATTGGACAGCCGGCTGATCAGCCGCAGGCGGTCGTTCACCCCATCCAGTTCTTCCGCCAGCTGGTCGGCCCTGTCCTGCATACTGCGGGTGATATGCAGCGATTCGATCGTCTTTTCGAAGAACAGCACCTGGAGCAAAAAGGCATGCTGGTGATATTCCCTGGCGCTTTGTTTGATGCGGTCGAGCGTCCGGAGGCTTTGCAGGTATAACCCCTTGTTATATAGTATCCTGGCGTAGTCCAGCTGTTCATGCAGCTGAATGTCGATATTGTCCTCGTGCCGGATGAGCCGGAGGCTGGAGAGTATCTCCCGGTACAGGTGTGCCTTGGCGTTTGAGAGCTGCGCCTTGCGGATATTTTTGTTTTTTTTTAACAATTGCGCTTCGTCATACTCATCCATCTTGTCCATCGCGTCAAAAAGCTGGATGCTCTTGAGGTCCAGGCTGGCGGAATTGCGGGTGATATAGAGCTTAAAGTTCCTTTTCTCTGACTTTTCCAGAGATTTTATCAGCTGAAACAACGAATCGGAGGATCGGTTGGGCATCGTAATTTAAGCGATGAAAATCCTTTACTGTAGTGGCTTTCATGGCGTTTGATCGCCATTAAAGGGTGTAAAACCACTCCAATTATGATTTGAGCGCCACAACAAACCTAGCTAATTTGTACCGCATCCCCACTATCCGCTAACCGAACCTTCTTAAAATTCCATATGGCTGACCAGAAGATTTTCATTTTTGACACCACACTGCGCGATGGCGAACAGGTCCCTGGCTGCAAGCTGAACGCAACCGAAAAGATCGATCTGGCCCTCCAGCTCGAAGCATTGGGCGTGGATATCATCGAAGCCGGTTTTCCCGTCTCGAGCCCCGGCGATTTTCATTCCGTCGAAGAGATCGCCAGGATCGTTCGCAACGCCACGGTGTGCGGGCTGAGCCGCGCGGTGCAAAAAGATATCGAAGTGGCCGGCGCGGCCCTCCGCCATGCCCGCCGCCCCCGGATCCACACGGGCATCGGGACGTCCGACCTCCATATCAGGGCCAAGTTCAACGCGACCCGCGAAGAGATCCTGGACCGCGCGGTCCAGGCGGTGAAATGGGCCAGGAACCTGGTCGCCGACGTGGAATTCTATGCCGAGGACGCGGGGCGCACGGACAACGAATACCTCGCCCGTGTGGTCGAGGCCGTGATCTCTGCGGGCGCCACCGTCGTCAACATCCCCGATACCACCGGTTATTGCCTGCCCGACCAGTACGGAGCAAAGATCGCCTACCTCATCAATAAGGTACCCAACATCGACAAGGCCATCCTTTCCTGTCACTGCCACAACGACCTCGGCCTGGCGACGGCCAATTCCATTGCGGGCATCCGCAGCGGCGCCCGGCAGATCGAATGCACCATCAATGGCCTGGGCGAACGCGCCGGCAATACATCGCTGGAGGAAGTCGTCATGATCATCCGCCAGCATAAGGACCTCGGCTTTTACACCGGCATCAGGGCCGGCGAACTGAACCCCGTCAGCCGGCTCGTCTCCGACACCATGCGGATGCCGGTGCAGCCGAATAAAGCGATCGTCGGCGCAAATGCGTTCTCGCACTCCTCCGGGATCCACCAGGATGGCTTCCTGAAAGACGCCGCTACCTACGAGATCATCAGCCCCGACGAGGTCGGCGCCGACGGCTCCCGCATCGTACTGACGGCCAGGAGCGGCAGGAGCGCCCTTGCCTTCCGGCTGCAAAAAATAGGCTATTCCTTTAACCGGAACGATATCGATACGATCTATGAAAGATTCCTGCAGGTGGCCGACACCAAGAAAGAAGTGATGGAGGAAGACCTTCACCAACTGGCCACCGCCTATACCGAGACAGTAATACCCTCTTAATCTCATCCATGGCATCCACTTTATTTGAAAAGATCTGGGACCGTCACGTCGTCCGCACCATCGGAGGCGGCCCGTCCGTGCTGTATATCGACAAACATTTCATTCACGAGGTGACCAGCCCGCAGGCATTTCAGGGGCTCAGGAAACGGGGCGTGGAAGTCTTCCGGCCGGCGCAGATCGTCGCCACCGCGGATCACAACGTGCCCACGCTCGACCAGCACCTGCCGATAAAGGAAGAACTTTCCCGCCTCCAGGTGCAACAGCTCGTGGAGAACTGCAAACAGAACGGCATCGAACTGTATGGTCTCGGACACCCTTATCAGGGGATCGTCCACGTCATCGGGCCCGAACTTGGCGTCACCCAGCCCGGGATGACCATCGTCTGCGGCGACAGCCATACCTCGACCCATGGGGCCTTCGGCGCCATTGCGTTCGGCATCGGGACCTCCGAAGTGGAAATGGTCATGGCCACGCAATGCCTGTTGCAAAGCAAACCGAAACTGATGCGCATCAATGTGGAGGGTGCGCTCAACAAGGGTGTGGTCTCCAAAGATATCATCCTCTACATCATTTCGAGCATCTCGGCCAGCGGCGCCACGGGGCATTTTGTCGAATATGCAGGCTCCGCCATCCGCGGTCTGTCGATGGAAGCGCGGATGACCATCTGTAACATGAGCATCGAGATGGGCGCCCGCGGCGGAATGATCGCACCCGACGAAACGACCTTCGCCTATCTGAAAGGGCGGCCCTTCGCTCCGGCCGGCGCGGAATGGGACCGGAAACTCGCCTGGTGGAAGACCCTGTACTCGGATCCGGGCGCGGGCTTCGACAAGGAGATCCACATCGACGCCTCCGCCATCGAACCGATGATCACGTATGGAACGAATCCGGGAATGGGCGTCGGTATCACCGGGAATATTCCCGCGACCGCAGACCCGAAGTCCCTTTCCTATATGGGGCTCCAGCCGGGCGCAGCCATCAGGGGGAAGAAGATCGATTATGTCTTTATCGGCAGTTGCACCAACTCGCGTATCGAAGACCTCCGGCAGGTCGCATCCTTTGTCAGGGGCCGCAAAAAGGCCGAGCATGTGGAAGTCTGGATCGTGCCGGGGAGTAAACAGGTCGAACAACAGGCCATCAGCGAAGGGATCGACAAGATCTTCGAAGCCGCGGGTTTCCGGCTCCGGCAGCCCGGATGCAGCGCCTGCCTGGGCATGAACGAAGACAAGATCCCCTCGGGCAAATACTGCATCTCCACTTCGAACCGGAATTTCGAAGGAAGGCAGGGACCCAACGCGCGGACCTTGCTCGCCAGTCCGCTGACCGCCGCTGCCGCGGCCATTACGGGGGAGGTCAGCGATATCCGGGAATTCATTTAATCGAAGAACATCATGAGCAAATCCATCCATACAGTCAATTCCACGGCAGTGCCGATCGAACTGGAGAATATCGACACGGACCAGATCATTCCGGCCCGATTCCTCAAAGCCACCACCCGGGATGGGTTCGGCGACAATCTGTTCAGGGACTGGCGCTATAACAGCGACGGCTCGCCGAAAAAGGAATTCGTGCTCAACGACCCGACCTATGGCGGCAAGATCCTGATCGGCGGCAAGAATTTCGGTTGCGGATCCAGCCGAGAACACGCGGCATGGGCCATCAAGGACGCGGGCTTTGACGTCGTCGTCAGCAGCTTCTTCGCCGACATCTTCAGGAACAACGCGCTGAATAATTTCCTCCTTCCTGTAACCGTCACCGAAAGTTTTCTCCAAAAGATCTTCGCCGCGGTCAAAGCGGACCCCTCCACGGCGTTGAAGGTAGATCTGCAGGAGCAGACGATCTCCCTGCCCGGAGGCGGGAGCGAGACATTCGAGATCAACGATTACAAGAAGACCTGCCTGCTGAACGGATACGACGACATCGATTTCCTGCTGAGCATGCGCGGCGAGATCGGGGACTTCGAAAAGGAACATTCACTTCGTTATGAATAGAACCTCTACCCTAAATATCGATTGTATATGCAAAAGCACATTGTAGTCATCGAAGGCGACGGCATCGGCCCGGAAGTGACCCGGCAGGCCATCAAGGTATTGAACGCCGTGGCACAGCACAGCGGGCATGAATTCACTTATAAATACTGCCTGATGGGCGCCGACGCCATTGACAAGACGGGCAATCCGCTGCCCGACGAAACGATCGAGGCCGCCCTGAACAGCGACGCCATCCTCTTCGGCGCCATCGGACACCCCAAATATGACAACGACCCTACCGCGAAGGTCCGGCCCGAACAGGGTTTGCTGAAGCTTAGGAAATCCCTGCAACTTTTCGCCAACATCCGGCCGGTTTCCACCTACCCCGCCCTGCAGCACCTGTCGCCGCTGAAGGCCAAGATCCTCGAGAATGTGGACTTCGTCATTTTCCGCGAACTGACCGGCGGGATCTATTTCGGCAGGAAGGAGAGCGACGCGGAGGGGACCCGGGCGTCTGACGAATGCAGCTATAGCCGCGAAGAGATCGAGCGGATCGCCCATCTTGCTTTCAGACAGGCCCGCCAGCGCCGAAAGAAACTGACGCTCGTCGACAAAGCGAATGTGCTCGAGACTTCGCGTCTCTGGCGAAAGGTCGTCCAGGAGATTGCAACCGGCTACCCGGACGTAAAGGTGGACTTTCTTTTCGTCGACAATGCCGCCATGCAGATCATCATCAACCCGAAACAATTCGACGTGATCCTGACCGAGAATATGTTCGGCGACATCCTTAGCGACGAAGCCAGCGTGATCAGCGGATCGCTGGGATTGCTGCCCTCCGCCTCGATCGGCAAAGGAGCCGCGCTATTCGAACCGATCCATGGCTCCTATCCCCAGGCAGCCGGCAAAGACATCGCCAATCCGCTGGGCAGCATCCTGTCTGCCGCGATGCTGCTCGACCACTTCGGACTCCACACGGATGCGGCGAGGGTGAGGGAAGCGGCCAACTGGACGCTGCAAAACAGCTTCGTCACAAAAGATATCGACCCTATCAATTTTTATTTCACCAGCACCATCGGCGAGCTGATCGCGGACTATGTCGGCGGCAAGTTCCCCGGCGATATCCACAAAGGGAATATCGAGCTGAGAAAGTCGACGATTATTTGAAAGATCGCCGCGGCGGGGTCGCGGCGGAATCGCAGAGAAGCCGCGCCGGCGAAATCGCGGCGTTACCACCGCACCGGGATCGCTGCGGCGGAAGATTTCGCAAGAAGTTCTTTGTTTATTCAACAAGCGGGAGTATATTCGTACTACGAACCTCTTCTTCGTGCGTAAAAGCAGTTTACATATCGCCGGTATAATAGCCACAATTATTATTGTGGTGGTGATTATTATTCCTGCGACGCAGGGAGGGGGGTGGTACTGACAGCACACAACAAACTGATTGATACCAGCGGCCCGCCTCCCAAAGGCGGGTCGCTTTTTTTTGATCCCGGCCGCCGGAGGCCGGGTCGGCAGAACAACATTGAATCTATGGCAACCTATTACAACGAGCACACTGTCTTATGGCTGGACGGCCGGTTTCAGAAAGCAGCGGAGACAAAGACGGACCTCTATGGTCAGTCCCTGCACTATGGCTACGCCGTTTTCGAGGGCATCCGCTCCTATCGCACCGCGGCCGGATCGACCAGGATCTTCAAGGCATGGGAACACTTCGAGCGGCTCCGCCGTTCGGCCGAGGCCCTCAACATGCCATATCGCTACTCGACGAAAGAAATGATCGGGGCCAGCTATGAGGTGCTCGAAAGGAACAAGCTTCAGGACGCTTACATCCGGCCGGTCGTCTACGGCCCGGCGAACATGAGCTTCAATCCCAATACCGAGTCCTTCACCGTGATCGAGGCCTGGGAAATGGCCCCCTTCCTCGGCGAAAAACTCCTGCGGGTCATGACCTCTTCGTTCCAGCGGCCCAACCCGAAGGCTTTCAGGATCGAGGCGAAAGCGGCCGGCCACTATGTCAATTCCATTATGGCCAGCCATGAGGCGAAAGGAAAAGGCTTCGACGAGGCGCTGCTCACCGATATGAACGGGTACATCGCCGAAGGACCCGGCGCCAATATGTTCTTTGAAAAGGACGGCAGGCTCTATACGCCCGCCACCGGCAACATCCTCCCGGGCATCACACGGGCGACGGTGCTGGAGATCTGCAAAGAAGAAGGCATCCCGGTAGAGGAGGGCCGATATACACCGGAGGACCTGAGAACGGCCGACGCGGCCTTTTTCTGCGGCACCGCCGCCGAGGTCATCGGCTGGAAATCCGTCGACGCCTATGAATTCCCGCTCCCGTGGCAGGAAACCCGGGGCCGCAGGATCCAACTGGCCTACAAGGACAAAGTCATCGAACAACAACGTACGCTTTCAACGATCTAACCGCGATGGAACTAAATAAATATAGCAAAACACTCACTCAGGACACGACACAACCCGCCGCGCAGGCGATGTTGTACGGCATCGGATTGACGGACCGGGACCTCGCAAAAGCGCAGGTGGGCATCGCCTCGATGGGCTATGACGGCAACACCTGCAACATGCACCTCAACGACCTGGCGAGGATCGTCAAACAAGCGGTTTGGGACAAGGATCTCGTCGGGCTGATCTTTAACACGATCGGCGTCAGCGACGGCATGGCCAACGGCACCGACGGCATGCGCTATTCGCTCGTCAGCCGCGATCTCATCGCAGACTCGATCGAAGCGGTCTGCGGCGCCCAATACTATGACGGGTTGATCGCCCTGCCGGGCTGCGACAAGAATATGCCCGGCTCTGTCATCGCTATGGGCCGGCTGAACCGCCCTGCCATCATGGTGTATGGCGGCACGATCGCACCCGGCCGTTACAAAGGCCAGGACCTGAATATCATCTCCGCGTTCGAGGCCCTCGGCCAGAAGATCGCGGGGAAACTCGACGACGCCGACTTCAGGGGCATCGTCATGCACGCCTGCCCGGGTGCGGGCGCCTGCGGCGGCATGTATACCGCCAACACAATGGCCGCGGCCATCGAAGCGCTTGGGATGAGCCTGCCCTATTCGTCGTCCAACCCGGCGCTCAGTGATGAAAAAAAGAAAGAATGCGTGGCAGCCGGCGCGGCTATCCGCCTGCTGCTGGAAAAAGATATCAAACCCCGCGACATCATGACGCGCCAGGCTTTCGAGAACGCGATCACGGTGATCATGGTCCTCGGCGGGAGTACGAACGCGGTGCTTCACCTGATCGCCATGGCCCGGAGCGTCGGCGTTCCGCTCGGCCAGGACGATTTCCAGCAGATCAGCGACCGCGTCCCGGTCCTGGCGGACTTCAAGCCGAGCGGCAGATACCTCATGCAGGACCTGCACGAACACGGCGGTATCCCCGCAGTCATGAAATATCTGCTCGACAAAGGGCTGCTGCACGGCAATTGCCTGACGGTAACCGGAAAGACCCTGGCGGAAAACCTGGCCCCGGTCCCCGCGCTGGATTTTGCCCGGCAGGACATCATCCTGCCGCTCGGGAAGCCGATCAAACCAACCGGTCACCTCCAGATCCTCTATGGCAACCTCGCCGAAGGCGGCAGCGTCGCCAAGATCAGCGGCAAGGAAGGCGAGCGTTTTGAAGGGCCCGCGCGTGTCTTCGACGGCGAATCGCAGTTGATCGAAGGCATCAACACGGGGAAGATCCGGCCCGGCGACGTAGTGGTGATCCGCTATGTCGGCCCCCGGGGTGCGCCCGGGATGCCCGAAATGCTCAAGCCGACCTCGGCCCTCATCGGCGCAGGCCTTGGCAAATCGGTCGCCCTGATCACAGACGGCCGCTTCAGCGGCGGGACACACGGGTTTGTGGTGGGTCACATCACACCGGAAGCCCACGCGGGCGGGACGATCGCCCTTGTTCAGGACGATGACACGATCCTCCTCGATGCGGTCGGCAATACGATCACGCTGAAGGTCGGCGATGCGGAACTGGCCAGGCGGAAAGCAGCCTGGAAACAGCCTGCGCTCCGGGCCGCCGGCGGCCTCCTGTTCAAATACGCGCGCCAGGTGAAGACCGCTGCCGAAGGCTGTGTCACCGATGAGTTCTGATTTACCGCGGCCACAGGGCCCGCTTAACGCAATAAAACGTTCATAATGTCCCATCTCACCTCCAGTCCGTCCAAACCGAAATCCGCCGCCGCGGCAACGGCCCAAAAGTCCGCCGAGCATAACGTACCCCGCGAGATCAGCGGTTCGGCCGCCGTGCTCGAAGCCTTCCTTGCTGAAGGGGTCGACACGATCTTCGGGTATCCGGGCGGCGCGATCATGCCTATCTACGACGCCCTCTATGATTACCGCGACCGGTTGAACCATATCCTGGTCCGGCATGAGCAGGGCGGCATCCACGCGGCGCAGGGCTATGCCCGCACCTCGGGACGGACCGGCGTCGTCTTTGCCACCAGCGGCCCCGGCGCGACCAACCTCGTCACCGGCCTCGCCGATGCCATGATCGACAGCACGCCAGTGGTCTGCATTACAGGGCAGGTCTTCGCGCACCTGCTTGGCACGGATGCATTCCAGGAAACCGACGTCGTCAATATCACCACCCCGGTGACAAAATGGAATTACCAGGTGACGGATGCGACCGAAATTCCTTCGGTGCTCGCGAAGGCTTTCTATATCGCGGGCAGCGGCCGGCCCGGGCCGGTCCTCATCGACATTACGAAGAACGCCCAACTGCAGAAGTTCAGTTACGAAGGATACACCCGCTGCGAACATATCCGCAGCTACCGGCCGAAACCGATCGTCCGCAAGGAATTCATCGAAAAGGCCGCCGCGCTGATCGACGAAGCGCAACGCCCGTTCGTGGTCTTCGGCCAGGGCATCATACTGGGCAAGGCCGAGGCCGAGTTCCGCGCCTTCATCGAAAAGAGCGGCATCCCCGCCGCCTGGACGATCCTGGGTCTGAGCGCCCTTCCGACCGATCACCCGCTCAACATGGGCATGCTCGGCATGCACGGCAACTACGGCCCCAACGTGCTGACGAACGATTGCGACGTCCTGATCGCGGTCGGCATGCGCTTCGACGACCGCGTGACCGGCCGGCTCGACAAATATGCCAAACAGGCGAAGGTCATCCACCTGGATATCGACCCCGCGGAGATCGACAAGAACGTGCGCGCGACCGTACCGGTCTGGGGCGACTGCAAGGAGACTCTGCCGCTGCTCACGGCCAGGGTCCGGAAAAGGACGCACCCTGAGTGGCTGCAACGATTCAGGGACCTGTACCGGCAGGAGGTCGACGCCGTCATCAGCGGGGAACTGAATCCTGCATCGGGCGAATTGACGATGGGCGAAGTGATCCGGGAACTCAACGAGCTTACCCATGGCAACGCGGTCATCGTCACCGACGTCGGCCAGCACCAGATGGTGGCCTGCCGCTATGCCACCTTCAACCAGTCGAAGAGCAACGTGACGTCGGGCGGCCTCGGAACCATGGGTTTCGGCCTTCCCGCCGCCATCGGCGCTAAATTCGGCGCCCCCGACCGCCCGGTCGTAGCCATCATCGGCGACGGCGGCTTCCAGATGACGCTCCAGGAGCTCGGCACGATCATGCAGTTCGGCGTCGATGTGAAGATCCTCATCCTGAACAACCGCTTCCTGGGCATGGTCCGCCAGTGGCAACAATTGTTCCATGACAAGCGCTATTCGTTCGTGGATATCACCAGTCCCGATTTCGTAGCCCTCGCAGGCGCCTATCACATCGCCGGAGACAGCATCACAGACCGGGCGCAGCTGAAACCCGCACTCGCCGCCATGCTGGAGCACAACGGCGCGTACCTGCTGGAAGTATTCACGGGAAAAGAGAACAACGTATTTCCGATGGTGCCGCAGGGTTGCAGCGTCAGCGAGATCCGGCTTAAATAAAAAAATGACATTGACCGCGATAAAAAAATGACAACGACCTACGATACGACATGGAACGCCAGCCTGTACGACGACAAGCATAATTTTGTCTTCAAATTCGGCGAAGACGTCGTCCGGCTGCTTAACCCCCGGCAGGGCGAACGCATCCTCGACCTCGGCTGCGGCACGGGCTACCTGACCCACGTCATCGCACAGGCAGGCGCCCGCGTCACCGGCATCGACAGCTCCGCCGCCATGATCGACCGGGCCCGCGCCGCCTATCCCGACCTGGACTTCCGCGTCATGCCCGCCACCGCTATCCGCTTCGACAATCCCTTCGACGCCGTCTTCTCAAACGCCGTCCTCCATTGGGTCCTCGATAAGGAAGCGGCGATCGACAATATCTATAACGCTCTCCGCACCGGCGGCCGGCTCATCCTCGAAATGGGCG
>DATNBP010000076.1:0-26135 GCA_035572015.1 Puia sp.
GAAATTATCCGGAGAGGCCCTGATGGGAGACAAGAGTTTTGGTTTCGATAACGCCGTCATCGCTCAATACGCACAGGATATCAAGAGGATCGTCGAGCTCGGAGTACAGGTGGCCATCGTCATCGGCGGCGGCAATATCTACCGCGGAATGAACGAAGCGGAAACGGGTATCGAACGTGCACACGGCGACTACATGGGCATGCTCGCCACCGTCATCAACGGCATGGCCATGCAGGCCGGCCTCGAAAAGATCGGCGTGTATACCCGGCTGCAAAGCGCCATTAAGATGGAGCAGATTGCCGAACCCTATATCCGCCGCCGCGCCATCCGCCACGTCGAAAAGGGTAGGGTGGTCATCTTCGGCGCCGGCACCGGCAATCCCTATTTCACGACCGACACGGCAGGGTCGCTCCGCGCGATCGAGATCAATGCCGAAGTCATTCTCAAGGGCACGCGGGTTGACGGCATCTACACGGCCGACCCCGAGAAGGTTCCCACCGCTGAAAAGTTCGAAAAGGTTACCTTCCAGGAGTGTATCTCGCAGAATCTGCGTGTCATGGACATGACCGCCTTCACCCTGTGCATGGAAAACCAGCTTCCCATCATCGTATTCGACATGAACAAACCGGGCAACTTGCTGAGGGTTGTCCGCGGCGAAAAGGTTGGCACTTTAGTAAGAGACTGATTATTAGCCAATTAAAACATTACATCGGACAAATCCGGGGATTGGATTTGCATTTATGCACGAGGAATAGTAATTTGTGCAATCTTGTATTGTACGCCGCCTGGTCATCAACCAACCCAGCTTTCCCTTCGTCTATATTCCCTTGAAAAACGGTTTGTTGTTTATCGATGCATTCCCTAAACCTGAATTTGCATTAATAACAAAAAGAGTTTGGTAAAATTTTTTGCTCCGAACCATTATGAACAGCTTACATACCGTGGAAATGTTGATACTCGGATTTCAGCTGACAGTCCGTCTGCCTGAAATCATCATCTGCGAGCTCGGCGCCCTCATCCTCGGATTCACCATCCATTTTTTCTGGAACTCAAGAAAAAGCCTGCGCATCGAAGACGCTTCGCAGGCCCCCGGCATCAGCGACAACGACAACTGGAAGCTGAAGTATTACAACGATATGGACATGCAGGAGAATGCCCAGCAGCAGCTCCGCGAACGCCTTACCCAGGCACAGGAAAATGAAAGGGTCCTTTCGCTGGAGCTGGAAGAGAACCGGGCCGAGGCGGAAGAGCTGCGCGAGGAGCTGGAGGTCGTTCATACCCGCCTCGATGAGGCGGAAGCCAAACTCCGGCCGCCGGCCACCGAGGGTGGAGAATCGGAGGAGCAGACCACCTATTTGGGTCAGCTTCGCCTGGCACAGGAAAAGCTGGCCGAGCACAACAACAGCATTACCCGCCTGCTGGAACAGACGCGGCTTGTCGAGGACTCGGAAAAAAGGACCCAGGAATTGCTGCAGCTGAATGAGGGCCTTCATGAGCAACTGCGAAGCGCCGGTCAGCAACTGCTCGATAAGGAAGCCGAGATCAGTCACCTGCGCCACCAGCAGAAACTGGCGGAGGAAATGGGCAGCCGGCTGGACAAGGTATACGAGGAATACAGCACGCTCCAGGACAAGTTGCTCAAACTCCAGGCCTATCTCACGCAGCCCTATAACCGCGGAACCGACTATGACGAGCTGAAGGATTCCTATTTCAAACTGGGGAAGGAGCACGACGAGATGAAGCTGAAATACCTGTCGCTCCGCGAGGAGAACCAGCGCCTCAACCGCATCCTGGCGGACACGGAAGAAAAGTTGAAGGAGGCGAATTTTCAGCGGCAGCAATATCAGAAAAGGTCGGCCTTCCTCGAAGAGCTCAACCACGACCTGCAGGAAATTTCAGAACACAACAAAAAGATCGAAAGCCAGCTTCGCCGGGTCAGCGACATGGAATCCCTCCTGACAAAGATCACCCAGTCCGGACTTCGCGACGTGCTATAAAATTACACGCGTGTCAAACAACATCGCCGATATCCGGAAGGAATACAAGCTCCGCTCGCTCGCAGAAAAAGATGTTCAGCCCGATCCCTTTCGTCAGTTCGACAAATGGTGGCAGGAAGCCATTCACTCCAACCTGGAAGAAGTTAACGCCATGACACTGGCCACAGCGGGAGCGGATGGCATGCCCGACGCCCGCATTGTCCTGCTCAAAGGTGTCGATGCAAACGGGTTCGTCTTTTTTACCAACTATCACAGCGCAAAGGGCCAGCAATTGCTTGAGAACCCCAGGGCGTCCCTCGTCTTTTTCTGGGCGGGGCTGGAACGGCAGGTCCGCGTCAGCGGTCTCGTTTCGCTAACCAGCGAAAAGGCGAGCGACGAGTATTTCAATAGCCGCCCGGAAGGGAGCAGGATCGGCGCCTGGGCGTCACCGCAAAGCGAGGTCATCGAAAGCCGGGAATGGTTGGAATCGGAAGAACGAAGGCTGGCCACGGCGATGGCCGGACATCTGCAACGTCCTCCGCACTGGGGCGGCTATATCGTACGGCCCATCCGAATAGAATTTTGGCAGGGAAGGCCCAGTCGCTTGCATGACAGGATCCTGTATACCTTGCAGGGCAACGGAAACTGGACAATCGAACGACTGGCGCCCTGACACCCGGAACGACTGACACCCGGAACGACTGGTGCCCGGAACGACTGGTGCCCTGACACTTGGAACCACTGGCGCCCGGATACCCGCCTGGCAAAAATTATCGCTGAAAAGAACTACTTTTTCGTCGCTATTTCTTTTTCGCGCCGGATGCACCCGCAGCGCCGGATTTCTTAGCGCGTTTAGCAGGCCGGCTCTTGCCGAATGAACCTTTGAATATCTTTCCTTTCTTGGTCTTTTTATCTCCTCTTCCCATATGTAAGTAATTTTCTAAAGTTACAAAAAAGCCCCGGTACCTGCATGAGAATGCCCGGTAACGGAGCTTTCCCTGTCCGGTATACACAAATCCGCCGGAAGCGGTCGGTCCGCAGGGGAATACTATACAAAGCCGCCGGAGACGGCCCGTCCGTAGAACGATCCTATAACTTTGCAGACAGTTCCTTACCTGCCTTGAACTTAGCTACTTTCTTGGCTTTGATCTTGATGACAGCGCCGGTTTGCGGGTTGCGGCCATTGCGGGCAGCCCTCTTGGAGACAGAAAAAGTACCGAAACCGACGAGGGTTACTTTTCCGCCGCCTTTCAGGGTCTTGGTGACTGCTTCTACAAAAGAATCGAGTGAAGCATTTGCCTGAGTCTTTGTAATGCCGGCATCATCGGCAACCTTTGCGATTAATTCAGCTTTGTTCATAGTGTAATTTTTTATTAATTAGCTCGACAAATATACCCGCTTTTTGAATCCGACAAAATTTTTTTAACGTTTGGCCAACACACTTCATTTCGCGCGAAACCGCTCCGGGCAAGGATTAGCGGCAAAACAGCTTCTTCCATTTTCGGGACGCCGGGGGTTGCAATTCGCTGTAAGGCAGAACAGTAAAGGGTTTCAGCGTGCATGGGCTGAAATCCTTGCCAGTAACGGCTCTTATCCACAATTAGTGCACAGATCAACCATCCGCGATGGACTCCATCAACGTGCGAAAGGCAATATATCCGTTGCCCCATTTCTCCCATCCGGCCTGTCTCAATCCGGTTTCGTGGTCCGAGAGGTAACGGTTGTATCGCTCCAGGTTGCTGGTGAGAAATTGAATGACAAACGTCGGCCCCTCTTCTTCCTCCTGGTCCATTAACCGGTATATCCGGTACCCGTCGAACAAGCCGGTGGCAAGCGTTGCAGGAATCTGCTCGCCGAGCTCCCAGGCAAGCCAGCCGTCGAGGATCTCCCATAGCACTTTACAGGTGATATTATAGACGATCATCGTGTTTCCTTTTGTCCAGCGCGCGCACCATTTTGACGCTCACGTACAACAGCAAGGCCAGGATGAATGCTACGATGGTCCACAACAGAGGGCCGGATCTGCCGCCAGTAGTCTTCTCGGCTGTCCGGAAAGGCGCCGGAAGCCCCGTCCCGCTCACCGTCATCAGCGGGCCCAGTCCAATAGTGACGGGCGATCTGACGGTGTCGGTAAAATAACGCAAATCGTACTGCGGCGGTTTGTCGCCGGCATGGGACATATCTGGGGCGAGCCGGTACCGGCGCCGTGGCTGCAAATAGGCCAGCAGGCAAATCCCCGACTGAAAAGTGGCCACCCTCGTAAGGGCGAGTGGTTCATTGTCGCCATTGTCGACATCGATGAGTAACCGGCCGGTCCTAACCGGCGGCAGCGTGAACACGGAATCGCCCGGATCGATGTTGATCGTAACAAGCTTCAGCCTGTCCCGTGCCTCGCGAACATTGAAGACAACGGCCGTTCGCCGGTATAAGGGCGGCTGGGTGATCACCAGCGAAAGCCGGTCGATCCGGTAGCTGTCATCATAATTTAACAAGTAGTAAGAGTGCCGGTTACTGCTGTCCCAATGGTGGATCTTCGGATCGGGGATGGGCAACGGGCCGGCGTTCAAGGGGTCGTTCCCACCCGTCCTCAACACATACGGCGCCTCTTTTCCCTCCCCGTCGATGATCCGAATGTCCGATAGATCGGGAAGACACCGCGAAACGAATTCGGGCGGCAGGACGATCCGGTAAATGCCCGCGCTTTTCACGGTGTCGAGCGCTGCCGCGAGCCGGGGCAGGTCTTGAGCAGGACACGCACCGGTGACCGCCAGCAATGATCCCAGGAGCATTTCCCTAATCCGGTAGCTTCGGTTCATCCTTGACTATTATTTTTTTCAGTCGTTGATACATGAAGGACACGACAAGCAAAAGTACGCCCAAACAAAAGAAGGCGGCGATCTTGCCTGCGACGGGGATATTCCTGATGTCGAACAGGAACAGCTTCAACAGGGTAACCGTGAACAGGATCAGCGAAAAGATCCGCAAGGGCCTGAATTTGTTGCGCATTCCCATCCACATGCAGATAAAGGAGCAGACACCCCAAAGGATCGGCAGCCCGGTTTTCCCGTAGATGCGGCGAAGGTCATCCAGCGAATGCGCTCCGGAATACCACAGCATATTGATCAGGAATTGCCCTTCGGCGCTCAGCAAAACGACGGCGGCGATCGCTACCGCCCAGGAAAAAGTCGCCGCGTCGATCGTCAGGTCGCCGTTCCTGAACATGCCCACCAACCGGGAGAGCATCGCGACCACTACCAATGTCCCCAACCAATGCCATGCGAAATGCGCCGTGATCCGGCCGTCTGCGAGTACCTGTACCTGGATCGCCGCAATCCAGGGTAAAACAAGAAGATAGCTCAGCAGGCCCAGTCCGAGCAGGATGCCCTTCAACCGGCGCAGATCGAGACTCCGGGCGCCAGCGTTGAGTGTCGTATACACGAGCAGGAATGCCCACGTATACAATTGCAAGCAGAGACCGGCGAGATCCCGGTGCGCGGGATCGACCCACAATTGCGTGCCGATCTCGAAGGCGCCGGCCAGATACAGCAAGGCGCCGCCGGCAAAAAGCCCCACGAGCGACAGCCGGGAGCCTTTTTGCAACCGGAAATGCGCAAAGCAGCAAACGCTGCAATACAGACCCGTCATCAGCCCTTTATTAAAAACAACCGGCAGTCGGGACGAACCCGGTACCCAATAAATATTCACCCAGTCCCAGACGAGGCTGACCAGCATCCCGGCCCAGACCAGTTCCGCCGCGACCCGGATGAGCCGCAGCTTCGATTTCAGGTATAACCAATACAACAACACGGATTCAGACGCCCAGAATAACGTAATGTAGTGTCCGTGCAACTGCAGCGGCGCCGTGAGGGAGACGAAGGACAGCGTCAGCCCGATCAGCAGGTAGAGGATATTCCTGTCCACCGACTGCCGGCGAAAGAGGATAACCGACAGTACGATATGGATAACGCCCATGATCGCGCAATACAGTCCTTTGTAGCGGTCCAGTCCGAGCAGCGAAAGGAGATAGAGCGACACCGCGAAATACAGCCCGGTATTCAGCAACAGAACGATAAAATCCGTTGCGATGAACCGCTTGTTTTCCCGGATGGTTCGCGCGATGCCCGCGACAAGGAAAAGCGCGTAGAATGCGGTCGCGAAACCTGCGGCATGGTAATAGACAGGCGCGGGGGTGGGATCGGGAAGGCGAAGCAGCCAGGCGCCCAACAAAATAACCGTGGACGCGAACGCCAGGACATTCAGCAGCCGCCAGGCTTTCCGGTACGCAATGACGAGCAACCCCGAATTGAGGATGAGCAGATACGTGAACAACGCCTGGTAATCATTGCTGCCGTTGCTCACCAGGAAGGGCGTGACATATCCGCCCACCAGGGCGATGACAGCGAGCTCTTCGCGATTGTACAGCAAGGACACCGTCACCGCGAACGCTGTGATGACCAGCATCAGGACGAAGGCCGTCGAATGGCTGAATAACGCATATTGGTGATAGGCAAGCGCGACCGTAAAATAAAGGACGGCAATCCCGCCGCCGGTCAGCACGGAGCTGAAGGCCTTGTAGTGGTTACGCAGGCGGTGCGCCAGCCCGATCAGGACGCCCCCGCAGACCATGCCGACGCCAACCCGCCCCACCGGGCCGACCCAGTCGTTGTCGATCGCATATTTGACAAAAAATCCGATCGCGAGCACCAGGATGGCAATCCCGATCTTGCTGATGAGGTTCTCGCCGATAAATTTTTCCCAATCTGTGGGCTCGGCGGGAGGTTTCTGCGCCGGTCTTCTGGCTGCAGGGGCGGGGATGGGATTCTTTGGCGCGGCCACCGGAATGTTTGGCGCGGCCGCCGGAATGTTTGGCGCGGCCGCCGGCGCTTCCTTTGTCTCCTCCCGGCGCGACCTCAATTCTTCGCGCAACCGCCATACCTCGCGCTCCAGCCTGTCCATTTTGTCCAGCAACGCGTACCGGAGGAACAAGACCAGCAAGATGACCACGCACAACAATAAAAAGATGACATATTCCATATGCCGCCCGGTTTTTATTTGCGTAACTCGAGATACACGGGGCAATGATCGCTCTGCTTCACATCCGGGAAGATCTCCGCTTTGATGAGATCGCCCTTCAACGGGTCGGTGACGCTGATATAGTCGATGCGCCAGCCTTTATTCTGCAACCTCACCGACGGAAATCGCTGACTCCACCAGGTATAGTGGTGCGGGTCCGGGTTCAGCAGCCGGAACCCATCGACCCATCCGCTGCCGAGGAATTTGTCCATCCAGGCGCGTTCCCCGGGCAGGAAACCCGAGTTGTTCTTGTTCCCTTTCGGGTCATGGATGTCGATCTCGTTGTGCGCGATGTTGTAGTCGCCGCACACGATCAGGCGCGGGATCCGTCGCCGCAGCTCCTCGATATAGTTGTAGAACTCATCCAACCACTGATATTTATAGGTTTGACGTTCTTCGCCCGAGGTACCGGAAGGGAAATAGGCGTTGATCAGCCGGATGTCGCCGAAATCGAGCTGGATGACGCGGCCTTCGTCATCGCTGACCGCATGCCCCGTCCCGTATTCGACCCGGTCCGGTTTGATCTTCGTAAAAACGGCCACCCCGCTATAGCCTTTCTTTTTGGCCGGGAACCAGTAGTCATGGTATCCGAGCCGGGTGATCTGATCATGCGCCACGTTTTCCTTGTGCGCCTTTGTCTCCTGCACGCATACGATATCCGCCGGATCGGTCTTCAACCACTCCACCAGGCCCTTGTTCATCGCGGCGCGGATTCCGTTAACATTATAGCTCACAATGCGGATTGAAGACATAATCGGCTATATTAGCGGCGAAATATACGCAATATATATGGATAACCTCGATAGGGTCGTGCCGGCGAAAGACACGCAATTCCTTGACGGCCCGAAGAGCAGGACGTATGAGCTCGGCTTTGCCTGGCGGGTATTCCGGGAATTTATAAAGGGCTTTCGGACCCTCCATTTCGTCGGCCCCTGTATCACGGTCTTCGGGTCCGCGCGCTTTAGGGAAGACCACCCGCACTATCAGTCGGCACGCGAGATGGGCAGACAGATCGCGGTGATGGGCTTCACCACGATGACCGGCGGCGGGCCCGGCACCATGGAAGCTGCCAACCGCGGGGCCTTCGAACAGGGCGGCCAGTCGGTCGGATGCAATATCAAACTGCCGTTCGAACAGCGGCCGAACCCGTACGTCCAGACCTCAATTACGTTTGAACACTTTTTTGTGCGGAAGGTCATGTTGGTCAAATATTCGTACGCGTTCGTGATCATGCCCGGCGGTTTCGGGACCATGGATGAATTTTTCGAGACGCTGACCCTCGTGCAGACAAAGATCCTGATCCGCTTTCCGCTCGTCCTGTTCGGGAAGGAATATTACCAGCCGCTATTTGCGTATATGGAGGATATGGCCCGGCAGGGAACGATCTCGACCGAGGACCTGGCCCTGGTCCTGCTGACGGACAGCGTCGCCGAGGCGGTGCAGCATATCGATACGTTTATCAAAAAGAATTACGCCAGGCGCCCGGCCCGCAGGAAATGGTGGCTGTTCGAACGGCATATCAGTGATGTGAAGTAGGCAGTACGAGCCCGAGGCTGAGGATCATCTCCTCCGTCCCGAATGCCTGGTGCGCCTTGCCCATATAGATGTTGACGCCGGAATACCGCGCATAGTCCAGCTTGTTGGAGAATTCCAGGTAGACATGCCGGAAAAATGTGGCCCGCAGCGAGCCTTCCGCTCCCGTATTCCAGCCGCCGAATTGAAAACCCTGGTGGTTGGGATGACCGAACAATTCGTTTTGCGTATGCGGGATGACGGGACCGACGCCGAATTTCGCCAAAAAGTCCAGCTTGAACCTGTCATCGGCCGTCTTCAGGACGTGCCATTTCTTCGTGACATTGAAGAGGAGAAAATTGGCGCCATTATTCAGGTAATAGTAAAAGCCGTTGGCTTCATTGAACGCGACCGTCGTGTCGACGGCCTGGTTGTTGAGTTTACCGCGGATCCGCACATGCTGATCGGCGAAAATGTATTTGGTGTGATCGAAATTGATCTCGAATCCCCAGCCCCTCTTCTCGTCCAGCAGGAATCCCAGGCGGTAGTTGTATTGCGGGATGGACAACGCCTTGCTGAAAAGGCCCTCGTTCCACCCCGGGTGGTCATGCGCCCGGACGTGTACGAAATTGTAGTCGTCGCCAAGCGAAGGCTGGGAGATATGGATCGTGCTGTTGGTGTAGAATTCACCGTTGTAGCCCCACGAAGCATATACCTCTTTTATAAAGTGCCGCTTCTTCTTAGGCGGTTGTTGTGCCGAGGCCGCAAAAGGCACCACGGAAATCAACAGAGCCTGCGCCACGCGCCGGCGCCCGAAGACATAGCCAAATAATCTCATACCCACTGTAGCTTTTAATAGAACATTAAGCGTGCAAAACTATAGAATTATTGTCATCTTATGCTAACTTAACGGCGAATTTGCATGAAATGACGACACCGTTCCAGGAAGCGCGCCCGGGGAGCGATCCCGCCGGAGATGATGCCAGGTTGCTGAGACAACAGGTCGGCACGGCCCGCGCCTTCCTCTTTATTGCCGCGGCCTTCTCCTTCATCTCGGCGATCCTGATGACCCCCGGCCTTCCATCGCAGTTCACGGTATTGAATATCGGGATCACGGGAGTGGTGAGCTTGTTGTATATCCTGCTCGCGATCTGGGCGGGAAAGAGGCCATATACCGCGATGCGTTTGGGACTCTTGCTACTCGCAGTGGCGATTGCTGCGGACAGCTTCGTTACGCCGTTCGGGCCCTTCAACCGCTGGCAATCGAAGTTGCTGACGCTGGTCACGCTTTTGCTCGGACTGGCCGACAGCCGTGACGCCCAGCGGAAGCTGTCCCGCGTAAAGACGCCGCCCGCGCAGTGAAAACTCCGTGCAGCTACACATCATATTCCAAAACGGGCCTCAACCAGCGTTCCGCGTCCTCCAACGCCATCCCCTTTCGCCCCGCGTAGTCCACGACCTGGTCCTTTTCAATTTTCCCGACCCCGAAATATTTGCTCTCCGGATGTGCGAAATACCATCCGCTAACGGTCGATGCCGGGTACATGGCCAGGGACTCGGTCAGGATCACGCCGGTATGCCGGGTCGCATCCAGCATGGCAAACAGCTTGCGTTTTTCTGTGTGGTCGGGACAGGCAGGGTAGCCGGGCGCCGGGCGGATGCCCAGGTATTCCTCGCGGATCAGTTGTTCATTGCTCAAATGTTCCTGGGCCGCGTATCCCCAGATCTCCTTCCGGACCTTCTCGTGGAGGAGTTCGGTAAAGGCCTCCGCCAGCCGGTCGGCCAGCGCTTGCAGCATGATCTTGTTGTAGTCGTCGTGTGCGTCGAGGAACCGCTGCAGGTGAGGCTCGATGCCCTCGATGGTCGTCACGAAGGCGCCCAGGTGATCCTGGTGTCCCGTGTCCGCCGGCGCGACAAAGTCGGCAAGCGAAATATTCGGCTGGTTGGCAGCCTTCTTGACCTGCTGGCGCAGGAACTCCAGCCGGACATCTCCCTCGGGGCCTTTGACCACGACGGTATCCCGGCCGTTCGACTGCGCGGGCCAAAACCCGATCACCGCCCTCGCCCTTAGCCATTTTTCCTTCACGAGCCGGGACAGCAGTTCCCGGGCGTCGTTATAAAGCTTTGTCGCCTCGACCCCGACGACCGCATCCTGGAGGATCTGGGGGAATTTGCCGTGAAGCTCCCAGGCGATAAAGAACGGACCCCAGTCGATAAAGGGCACGATCTCGGCGAGGTCGAAACCGT
Source organism: Puia sp. (assembly GCA_035572015.1). GTDB lineage: Bacteria > Bacteroidota > Bacteroidia > Chitinophagales > Chitinophagaceae > Puia. The sequence continues at coordinate 10,809 of DATNBP010000076.1, forward strand.
CGTACACTTTTGTTCCGGTCAACGTCGGCTTCACCGGCCGGAACTTACCCCAGTCGATCCTGACTTTGTTACCGATGGCGGCTTCGTAGGTCAGGTATTGTTTGGCGGTCTTTTTGCTCGCAAAATCTTCTTTTAATTTTTTGTATTCCGCGCTGATCCCCCGCAGGAATTCCGGTTTTTGCCCGGGATTGAGGAGGTTGCCCACCACGGTTACGCTGCGGGAGGCGTCCAGCACATGCACCACACCGTTGGCGAATTCGGGGGCGATCTTGACGGCCGTGTGCATCCGGGACGTGGTGGCGCCGCCGATCAGCAGCGGCACTTCGAATTCCAGGCGTTTCATCTCGCGCGCCACGTGCACCATCTCGTCCAGCGAAGGCGTGATCAGACCGCTTAGGCCGATGACGTCCACTTTTTCTCTTTTTGCCGTCTCGAGGATCTTGTCCGCGGGCACCATGACCCCGAGGTCGATAATGTCATATCCGTTGCAGCCGAGCACGACACCCACGATATTCTTGCCGATGTCATGGACGTCTCCTTTTACCGTCGCGAGAAGGATCTTCGCGGCGCCGGCTTCCGCGGCATCGCCGCCCGCCTTCTTTCTTTCTTCTTTTTCCAGTTCGATAAAGGGCGTCAGGATGGCGACGGATTTTTTCATCACCCGGGCGCTCTTCACCACCTGCGGCAGGAACATCTTTCCGCTGCCGAACAAATCTCCCACGACGTCCATCCCGGCCATCAGCGGTCCCTCGATCACATCCAGCGGCTTGGGGTATTTCAGCCGCGCTTCCTCGGTATCGGTGTCGATATAGTCGGTGATCCCGTTGATCAGCGCGTGTTTCAGCCGCTCCTCCACCGTACCGCGGCGCCATGCTTCGTCCTTCACTTCGGTCTTCCCCTTTGCCTTCACGGTTTCCGCAAACGCCAGGAGGTTGTCCGTCGCCTCCTTATTCCGGTTGAGGATCACGTCCTCGCACAACTCCCTGAGCCGCGGCTCGATCTCATCGTACACGACCAGCTGGCCGGCGTTCACGATGCCCATGTCCATTCCGGCCTTGATCGCGTAATAGAGGAATACGCTGTGCATCGCCTCCCGCACCGGCTCGTTTCCCCGGAACGAGAACGATATATTGCTGACGCCGCCGCTGATGCGGGTTAGCGGCATCTTTTGTTTGATCTCCTTTATCGCCCCGATAAAATCGACGGCGTAGTTGTTGTGCTCTTCGATACCCGTGGCGATCGCGAAGATATTGGGGTCGAAGATGATGTCCTGCGGGTCGAAGCCTACCCGGTCGGTGAGGATCCTGTAGGCGCGTTCGCTGATATCGACCTTCTTCCGGAGCGTATCGGCTTGCCCGGATTCATCGAACGCCATCACGATGACGGCTGCGCCATAACTCCTGCAAATGATGGCCTGCTCGATGAATTTTTCCTCGCCCTCCTTCATCGATATGCTGTTGACGATGCATTTGCCCTGCACGCACTTCAGCCCCGCTTCGATGATGCTGAACTTCGACGAGTCGATCATGATCGGGATCTTCGCGATGTCGGGCTCCGACTGCAACAGGTTGAGGAAGGTCTGCATGGCCTTTTCCCCGTCCAATAGTGCGTCGTCCATATTGACGTCCAGGATCTGCGCGCCGTTCTCGACCTGTTGCCGGGCGACGCTCAGCGCTTCTTCATATTTGTTGTCCCGGACCAGCCGCGCGAACTTCTTGGAGCCGGTCACATTGGTGCGCTCTCCGATATTGACGAAATTCGTCTGGGGTCTGAGTACGAGCGGTTCGAGCCCGGAAAGCCTTAAAAAGGGTTTAATTGTAGCAACTCCCATCTTTTATTTTTAGGTTAGATCAACTCTTTTTCCAGGACCGGCAAAGGTCTCGGCCGGATTGCGGCCACATGCGCGGCGATGTGCCGGATATGATCGGGGGTCGTGCCGCAGCAGCCGCCCACGATATTGACAAAGCCGTTCTCCGCCCAGTCCTCGATAAAATGCGCGGTGTCTTCGGGCCGTTCGTCATATTCGCCCATCGCATTCGGCAGCCCGGCGTTGGGGTATGCCGACGTGAAGCATGCGGCGATCTGGCTGAGTTCCTCGATGTGCGGCCGCATTTCAGCCGCGCCCAGCGCACAGTTCAGCCCGATACTCAGGGGCCGCGCGTGCATCACCGAGACATAGAACGCCTCCAGGGTCTGGCCGCTGAGGGTACGCCCGCTGGCGTCCGTGATCGTGCCGCTGATCATGACCGGTAGCTCAGGCTGCCGGGTGTCCCTGAAATATTTCTTAATGGCATAGATGGCGGACTTCGCGTTGAGCGTATCGAAGATCGTCTCGATCAGGAGGAGATCGACGCCCCCCTCCACCAGTCCCTTTACCTGTTCGTAATAAGCCGCGGCGACCTCGTCGAAGCTCACCGCCCGGAATCCCGGGTTGTTCACGTCGGGCGACAACGAAAGCGTTTTATTCATCGGCCCGATCGCACCCGCGACAAAGCGGGGCTTGCCCGGGTCTTTTGCCGTATAAGCCGCCGCCGCTGCCTTTGCCAGCCTGGCCGCGGCGACATTGATCTCGAAGGCGAGATCTTCCATGTGATAATCGGCCATGCTCACGCGCTGCGCATTGAAGGTATTGGTCTCGATGATATCCGCACCCGCCTCCAGGTATTCCCGGTGGATGCCCTCGATGATGGCGGGCTGTGTGAGGACCAACAGGTCGTTGTTGCCTTTCAGATCGGACTTCCAGTCCCTGAACCGCTCCCCGCGGTAATCCTTTTCCCCGAGCTGATGCCGCTGGATCATCGTCCCCATGGCGCCGTCGATGACCAGGATCCGCTCCCGGAGCGCCTTTTCGATGCGTTGTCTTGTGTCGGTCATTTGAACCTCCATTCTTTATTGGTTACCTTTCGCATGAACAGCCTTCCGGCCGCTCAACTTCAATTCTCCGCGAGGTGAAACGCTTTATCCGGTAAAAAATTTTCTGAACTGTTGATAACGAGGGAAATAACGAAAAAGAAGGAAGGAGTTATTTCAGACGTTTATTAGTTCAGTGATTTCCACTTTCGAAGCGCCGGCTCCGGCCGCACAGGCTGAACAATAAACAAATCCGCCTGTACAGGCTGCAAATATACGGAAATATCTGGTAGAATCAACAAAGGCCGGTTGCGGCGACCGGCATTCGCGCCTTGACCGGCATACGCGCGGCGACGGGGCCTTCGCGACGGGGCGCGCAGGTTTTCGCCAAGATTTCCGCAAGCCAACAAGAGGCCCGTGGCGGTCCCGATGTATGTTGCAAAATATAACTGCCGCGAATTCGCAGTAATTAATCCGAGGCATACCACCCGGATGTCGCGCCCGCGGGAGCCGGCCAATCGCGTCCGCCCACGCCCCGCAAATTCACCTCAGCCCCCGGCCCGATAGCTGTCTACCGGAAGCCGGTTGCTGATCGACCGGGCCAGCGTCATCTCGTCCGCGTATTCGAGCTCGCCGCCAAACGCGATACCCCTGGCAATCGTGGTGATCCTCAGCGGGATATCATGCAACTTTTTTTGAATATAATAGATGGTGGTATCTCCCTGGATCGTGGGATTCAACGCAAAGATCAGTTCCTGCGGCTCTTCCTTCCGTACCCTGGCGACCAACGATTCGATCGTCAGCTGGTCGGGACCGATGCCGTCCAGCGGCGAAATGCTCCCGCCCAAAACATGATAGACGCCGTTATACTGCTGCGTGCTCTCGATCGCGATCACCTCGCGCAGGCTTTCGACCACGCAGATCATCTCCTGCTTGCGGAAGGAATTCGCGCAGATCGAACAGATGTCCCCATCCGCGACATTGTGGCAACGCTGGCAGAACCTGATGTCCTGCCGCATCCGCACCAACGCCTCGCTCAGCCCTTGCGCCTGGACCGGGTCGGCCCGCAGCAAATGCAGCACCAGCCGAAGCGCGGTCTTTTTTCCAATCCCCGGGAGTCGCGAAAATTCGGCGACCGCACTTTCCAATAAAGCGGATGAAAATTGCATGCGGTAAAGTTACGACGGCTGCCGTTTTCCACCAAGATGCGTCCCTTCCGCCCGTCCCTTCCGCCCGTCGCTTCCGCCCGTCCCGGCCGCCGCGTCCCCCGCTGCCGGCGCCCGCGGGCTATTGCGTCAGGCTGAGATCCCGGTCATTGTCCCAATTTGCCTTGATGGTGAACTTCTTGAGCACCGTCACCACCCGTTCCGGCTGCCGGTGTTTCCCGAAAAAGTTGCCGGTGTCCCACTTGCCGTTCCCGTTGGTGTCATACAGGATCCGCAGCTCATAGTCTCCTGGCTCGAAGAGCAACTTGCGGATCTCCTTCCTGGTCCCAAAAGGAAAGGAATATTTCAATTTATCGGAAGAATAGAAGAGCAGGACGGGTCTTCTGCTCAGGTCCAGGTTGAAGACCCGCACCGTGACTTCGCCGTAGTCGATGTCCTTCTTTGTCCTGAAGGTCACCGTGTCATCCTTCAGTAACCGCCGTCCCGACGAATCGGTCGCGAAGGCCTTCGGGAGGATCAATTCGAACTTCGTATCCAGGGGCCAGATGTATGACAGATAGAAATTCCTGTTCGTGGTGTCCCGCACCCACCGGTAACGGGTCAGGCTGATATCATGGAAGTTTTCGTCGGTGAACCGGATGATCGACGAATCGAAGGTCTTCAGCCCGGTGGCGAAACTCAGCTTGAACGTATCGAGGATATCGAAGAGGCCGTTGGTCGTGTTCGTCTGGAACTCCAGCCTGGCTTCCTTTTGCTTCGACTTGCGCGACGGCTTCGGTGGATTCGCGTTCCCCGAAACCGGTGTGTTGCTGCTTTTGGCCGGCGCCGCTTCTTCCTCCTGATAGGCATATAAAGTGACGGGAGGCGTTGCGGCGGTTACGACCACCGGGGCGTCCGCAAAGGCAAACATCTGCGCTTTCGACAAATATTTGTGCGAGCCGCCCTCGTCCTTCATCGCGTATACGGCGTACCGTCCGGGTTCGATATGGTCGAATTCGAACCGCCCGGTGCTATCCACCTTGGTCAGGTATCGCGGCCGGTCCTTGAAGACGGCAGAGTCGTCCAGCTTCCGGTGCAGCACGACGACAAGACTGGAATCCGGCCTGCCGGTCAATGCCTGCAGTACATTCCCGGCGAAACTCCCTGAATCGATATGGTCGCCGGTCGAAAAGACATAGGTGAAATTCCGCAGGACGTTGCCCTCGTTGACATCCTTGATCCCCTTATAAAAACTGAGCGTATAGGTAGTATTGGGTAATAACGTATCCTTAAGCCGGACGGTGACGTTCTGCAAACGCCCTTCCGTGATCGGATCGATCTTCGGAACGGGATTCACGACGAGCTCGCTGCGGATGTCTTTGGAGTCGATATATTCGTCGAACCTGAAAACGAATTTATTGCTGCTGATGTGTTTGCTGAACTCCACGGGGAGCGCGCTGAGCAGAACGGGCGGAAGCGAATCCCTCGGCCCACCGGTCGGCGGGATGATATTGGCGCATCCGACCAGGAAAGTAAGAGGTATAAGCAGGAGCGCGTAGTGGAGCTTCATGTTGCAAACATACTGGGTTTTTGTCCCGCGCCGGTTGCGGGACTCCTAATAATCCTTTAAATCTCCGCTGGGTTTTCTTCAATTTCATCCACCTCGTGCAGGGCGACCGCCAGGTTATTCGTCTTTACGAAATTGCACCAGTGACAGTCGGGTTTCCCGCAGCCGGTATAGAATTCCCTGTTCTGGATCTTCTCCCAAACCGCCACGATCTGCTGCGTCACGGTGGTGATGTCTTCGGGGCTGATCATGATCTTCACCTTCCGGAAAGCCTTCTTCTTATCCGGTTCGACGAAGTCGAATTCTGTCCCGGTCACTTTCCAGCTCTTTTGTTCGTAGCTATCCACCAGGATCTTATAGAAAACCGCCTGCCGCCAGTAATCGCCGCCGACGGGGTTGCGGTCGTCCGGCGGCATGAGCTTCTCCCTGGCCTTGTCGACATCCCCGGTCTTGTAGTCCACGACGATCACTTCCTTGCCCTGGAACTCGAGCTTGTCGAGTTTCCCCTTCATCGGGACGCCCCGAAGAACGACATTCCGGATATTCAATTCGACCGCCACGATCCGGTTCCACGTGGTCAGGTATTTGTCGTAATAATTCGCGAGCACCTCCAACCCATATTCCATCCGCCGCGCGAAGGCCTCCCGCGTGAATATCTCCCGGTGCCGGCCCATATACCATTTGAAGTCCGCGAGCAACTCTTCTTTTTCCGGGAAGGCTTCCGCGGCGTGCGCTTTCATTTTTTCAAACAGGCGCTGCAACGCAAAGTGCACGGCGCTGCCGAACTCCGTCGCCTCATTCTTCGGCGATGGGATCCTGACCAGGTTCCGGTAATAAAATTCCAGCGGGCATTTCAGGTAATTGTTGAGCGCGGTCACATTCATCACGAATTTCTCGAGCATCCGGGTAATAAAGGCCTCCTCCGCCGACTGGATCTCCGGGGCGACCACATCGGTGAATGGCAAGGCGTCGAAAGCGGCCAGTTCGTCCTCCGGGATAAGCACTTTTTCGATGGGCAGCGAATGCTGGTCTAGGATCTCGGCCACAAAGACCGTGGGCTCCAATTCCTTGCCGTCGTCCCGAAACCGCGCCCAGGAGATGAATAGGTGGCGCTCGACCCGCGTCAGCGCGACATAAAAGAGCCGCCGCAACTCCTCCTCGGCCGCCGAAGCGTTCGCCGAACGCGACCCCGACGCCCCCCCCGACAGCGTGTCGGGATATTTATACCCGCCCCCTGGCCGCCGTTTCTTTTCCCAGATCGCCGCGTTACAGCCCGCGAAGAAGACATATTCGAATTCCAGGCCTTTGGACCCGTGCGTCGTCAGGAGGTTGACCGCCCTGTCGCTGCCGGAGACCTGAACCAACGGGAGCGTCAGCCCGTTCGATTTCATCAGGTCGATCATCTGGATCAACCGCTCCAGGTCGAGGTCGGGATTTCGCCGCGACTCCTCCTTGATAAACTCGAAAAGCGCCGTCAGCACCTGCATCTGCGCGATCTTGTCGGGGCTCGCCATCACGAGGCCGAGGATGCCGGTTTCGCGGATACAGCTTTCGAACAGCGACTGCAAGGTGACGTTCGGCACCGAGCCGATCAGTTTTTCGAGGACCCTGCTGGCCCTCTTCATGCCTTCGGGCAGCCCGGTGTCGAACAGATCCTGCGGCGCGCGGTTGGCCTTCTCATACAGGAGCCGGCGGATGGAAGTGCGCTGCTCGCTGAACTGCTTTTCCGCCACCTCCGCCGTCAGCCGGGCAATCTCGATCGGCGCGATCCCCCAACAGTCGAAATGCAGGATCTCAAACATCATTTCGTCTCCCCCATAAGGCGCATCATGTTCGGCCCCGAGATACCGCAACAGCAGCAGGATCTTCTGCACCAGCGGCACCCGCAGCAGGTCGGTGCTCCGCTTGCTGTACACCGGAATATTCTTGAGCTGAAAGAAGCGCGCGAGCTCCTCTCCATACCGGTTCTCCTTGTACAGGATGGCGATCCGGCCGGGCTGGACGCCTTCGGCCAGCAGCCGTTCGACCTGCAACGTAATATGCGTCATTTCCTGCCGGGGGCTCAGATATTCCCGCAGACGCGGCGGCTCGGTGAACCGGCTCACGTGCGGGTGGCTCGCGACCAGCTGCTTGGACAACCCGGGGATTTGGTTCACCAGGCGTTCCCGGTTACGCTCGATCAGCGACCGCGAGACATCCAGGATGGGTTGGGTGGAGCGATAGTTGTCGACCAGCACGACCGTCATCAGGTCCTTCTTGAAATCCTGGGCGAACTCGAGCATATTCTCGACGTTGGCGCCCTGGAAGCGGTAGATGCTCTGGTCGTCGTCGCCGACCACGAAGACGTTGGGCTGTTCCCAGAAACCGGTCAGCAGGGCCACGAGCTTGTTCTGCGTGCCGCTCGTGTCCTGGTATTCGTCCACCAGGATATACTGGTACCGTTCCTGGTAACCGGCCAGGAGGTCCTTGTTCTCTTCAAAGGCCCGGATCACCCAGTTGATCATGTCGTCAAAGTCATACCGGTTGTTGCGCCGCATGATCTCCTGGAACGGTGCGAATTCCCCGACGGCCGCACGCAGCTTGTCCATCCGCTCCTTCTCCTCGGCGATCTTGTCGGTCCGGATGTCCCCCTTCTTAAAGTCTTTGGTGGCCCGTTTGGCGATATACTCGTCCCGGGAAGGAAGCCCTTCGAGATACCGGTCGATGCGTTGCCTGATAAAGTCGGGCGTCCAGCCTTCGCGCTTCATGGTCGAAAAGAGCTGCTGAAGATTGGCCATCTCAAAATAAACGTCCCCGCGATAGCGTTTGAGCGGGTGATTCTTTGGCCAGCTGTCGATCAATGTCTTGAAATATTGGATCCGTTCCAGGTCGGAGATGGGGTCCAGCGTCGTCTTTTCGAAGAGCGGCAGATTTTCCTGGATGATATCGTTGCAGAAGGAATGGAAGGTATGGACATGTACCTTGTATGCGTCCGGCCCGATAAAGGCCGACAGCCGGCGGCGCATGGCGATCGCACCCGCATCCGTATAGGTAAGACATAGGATATTGCCGGGGGCCACGTCCGTCTCGAGCAGGATCTTGCCGATCCTGGCCGCGAGGATCTGGGTCTTGCCGGTACCGGGTCCGGCGATAACCATGACCGGGCCTTCGATGCTGTCCACCGCCAGCCTTTGTTTCTCGTTGAGTTTCGCGTATTCTTCCTGGAATTGCTGCCGCAGCCTTTCCCGATTGATAGACATGCTCAAATGTACGATTCGCCCCGAAATACGACGCCGGAGGGTCCGGAACGACCGCGGAGGGTGGGGAAAAGCCCGAAAAGACTTTGGAAAATGTCTTAATATGGGAATAAAATCGGCGATTCCGCGTTAGAAACGTATCCAATGACAACGCATAATATGAAAAACCATCACTCTTTTAAGGTCTTTATTGTCGAAGATGATGTATGGTATGGTTCCATGCTGCAACATTATCTGTCCCTGAATCCTGAATACGAAGTCAAACGATTCGAGTCCCCCCGCGACTTCTTTGCTCAACTGCATGAAAATCCTGAAGTTGTAACATTGGATTATTCTCTTCCCGACTGTGATGGCGCAGAAGTGCTGAAGAAGATCAAGGAGCACAACCCCGATATCCGGGTGATCGTGATCTCCGGCCAGGAAGACGTGGCCACGGCGATCAACCTGCTGAAGAACGGGGCGTTCGACTACATCGTAAAAGACGACGACACCAAGGACCGGCTTTGGAACAGCATCCTGCACCTGCGCGAGATCAGCAACCTGAAGCAGGAGGTGGAGACCCTGAAGAGCCAGGTTACCCGGAAATACGATTTCTCGCAGATGATCCTCGGGAAATCGGAGCAGATCGAGAAGGTCTTCTCGATGATCGAAAAGGCGGCGAAGACGAATATCACGGTCTCGGTCACCGGCGAAACCGGCTCGGGAAAGGAGATGATCGCAAAGGCCATCCACTACAACTCGGACCGCCACAAGCTGCCCTTCGTCGCCGTAAACGTAGCGGCTATCCCGAAAGACCTGATCGAGAGCGAGCTGTTCGGCCATGAAAAGGGCTCGTTCACGGGCGCGGTTACCCGCCGGATCGGTAAATTCGAAGAGGCCGACAAGGGAACCCTTTTCCTCGACGAGATCGGCGAGTTGGACATCAACCTCCAGGCCAAGCTCCTTCGCGTCCTGCAGGAGAGGGAGATCACGCGCATCGGCAGCACCGGGGTTACGAAGATCGACGTCCGCATCATCGTGGCTACGCACAAGAATCTCCTCGACGAAGTAAAAAATAAAAATTTCCGCGAAGACCTCTATTATCGCCTGATCGGCTTGCCGATCTACCTGCCGCCGCTTCGCGAACGGGGCAATGATATCCTCATCCTCTCCAAACATTTTATCGACGCGTTTTGCAAGGAGAATAAGATCGACAAAAAGACCCTGGCGCCGGACGCCCAGCAAAAGCTGTTGCAGTACCCCTTCCCGGGCAACGTGAGGGAACTGAAGTCGGTGGTGGAACTGGCGGTGGTGATGGCGGACGATGAGATGATCCAGGCCGAACACATCACGCTGAACACGTCGGCGAGCATCGCCGATCTGCTGAATAGGGAAATGACGTTAAAGGAATTCGAGATCCAAATATTGCAGCATTACCTCGATAAATATGAAAAGGACGTTCTGCTCGTGGCCAAAAAGCTGGATGTCGGCAAGTCCACGCTCTATCGCATGATCCAGAACGGCGAGCTGAAGATGAAATAACAGACCAAGTGCCCCATTACTAAACCGCCTCTGGCATGCCGTTAGAAAGCAGATTTTTTGAGGAGATCCTGGATAAGGTACCTGCGGAGATCATCGTCGCAGACCAGGATTACCGTTTTCTGTATGCCAACCCGGCCGCCATCCCCGAACCCGAGGTCCGCGAGTGGATGATCGGTAAATCCAACGAAGAATTCTGCACCTACACCGGCCGGCCCGCGGCCATGGCGCGCGCCCGGCGGATGGTCTTTGAAAAGGCCCGGCGGACGCGGAAGGCGGTCGAATGGTCGGAGTCGGCGCAGGACAGCGAAGGCGTGGTCCAGCACTTCCTTCATCGCATCCAACCCATATTCAACCCGGAAGGCGCCCTCGTGGAAGTGATCATCTATGTCGTCCGCATCACCGAAACAAAGGAGTTCGAAGAAAAGGTCCGGGTCCATGAAAAGCGCTATCGCGACCTCTTCAACCATAGCCAGGCCCTGATCTGCACCCACGATATGGACGGGAAGCTGCTGACCGTCAACCCGGCCACCTGCAAGATCCTCGGCTTTGAAGAACAGGAAATGCTGGGCCGGAACCTGGCGGAATTCATCCCGGAAAAACACCGGCCGCGGTTCGACGAAGAATACCTCCAGCCCGTCCGCGTCAGCAACGGCGCCGTCAGCGGCGAATTTTGCGTGCTGAGCAAGGCGGGAGAGGAGATCTACCTGTTGTATAAGAATTACCGGCGGGAGGAGCCGGGCGCGGAACCTTATGTCATCGGCTTCTCACAGGATATTACGGACCGGATCAAGATGGAAAAGGAGCTGCGCTTCACCAAGCAGCTCACGGACGAGATCGCCCGGGCCAAAGAATCCTTCCTGGCGCATATGAGCCACGAGATCCGCACGCCGATGAGCGGCATTCTCGGCATCGCAAGCCTGCTCAGCAAGACACAGCTCAACGCCCAGCAACGCAACTACCTGCAGCTGATCCAGGAATCGGCCAACAACCTCCTGGTGATCGTCAACGATATCCTTGACCTGGAAAAGATCGTCGCGGGCAAATTGCAACTGGAAACGATCCCCTTCAAGATCGTGAACAAGATCGCGACGACCATCCAGTCCTTTATTTACCGGGCGGAGGAAAAGGAACTGGGTCTCATCTTCCAGAATTTTATTCCCGCGGACCTGGTGGTGAAGGGCGACCCCTACCGGCTGACGCAGGTCTTGAACAACATCCTGAGCAACGCCCTGAAATTCACCGAAACCGGCCACATTACGATCGTGACCGGGATACGGGACAACAGCAGCGATGAGATCGTCGCGGAGATCACGGTCAGCGATACGGGCATCGGGATCGTCAAGGAACGCCTCAGCACCATCTTCGAGCCTTTCGAGCAGGCGGATGCAACGATCTCCCGCAAATATGGCGGGACCGGTCTCGGGCTTGCCATCTGCAAAAATATGATCGAGATGCAGAATGGCGAACTCCTTGTCGCAAGCGAGGAAGGAAAGGGTTCGACCTTTACCATTTTGCTGCCCTATCAGCTAAGCATTGACATGACACCGGACAACGAGATCAGACAGGAAATAGATTTCAAGAGCCTTGGACCCCGGAAAGTGCTGGTAGCGGAAGACGTTGAGCTCAACCAGTTCCTCGCCCGGCATATTCTCGAATCCTGGGATTTCCAGGTCGTGATCGCGGGAAACGGGCTGGAGGCAATCGAGCACCTGGGCAAAGCGGCCTTCGACTTCATTCTGATGGACGTCCAGATGCCGGAGATGGATGGCATCGAGGCTACCCAGCACATTCGCGGCCTCGCCGACCCCGTCAAGGCGAATATCCCCATCATCGCGCTGACGGCCAACGCACTCAAGGGCGACAGCGAAAAATATCTGGCGGCGGGCATGACCGACTACCTCGCGAAACCATTCGACGAGGAACGCCTGTTCCGCGTCATTTCGCGCAATCTTGCACCGATCGCCGCTTCCCACGGAACCTCATCCTCCGGCAACATAAAAGCAGATACCTTTAAAAACAACAATACAATCATGTCATCTCCCAATCCCAGATTATACGACCTGACCATGGTCCAATCCGTATCCGGCGGTGATGAGGGCTTTATCAAAAAAATGGTAGCGCTGTTTATCGAGACGGTCCCCCAAAACCTGCAGGAGCTCAAGACCGCGCTGGCGGCGGAGAATTGGGAGCAGGTCGCGAAGACGGCGCACAAACTGAAGTCGACCATCGATTCCATGGGCATCAAATCCATCCGCGATCAGATCCGCGCGGTGGAGGCGAATGCCAAGCAAATGCAGGCAGTCGCAGACATCCCGGGACTTGTCGATACCATCGATAATACCATCAGGGAATGTGTCATCCAGCTTCAGGCGGAAGTCTTACATTAGGCCGGCGCTCATTACAGCCTGATTCCCAATATATAATGATTTGTTCCCAAATAGAGACTGGAGCCGCCGGATGGGCGTCCGTTAATCCTTGGTAATCACAGCGCTACGGTTGAGGTTTTTCTGGCACCATTTTCCTGACGGTATAAGTGCACCAGATCGACAACCAATGGAATTAACACAACAGCCTGTTATCTTCGTGGTCGAGGATAACATCATTTACCAGGGCCTGATCGCCAAGGAGCTGGAATCGCTCAGCACCAACCTCCATTTTTATACGAATGGGGAATCCTGCATCATGGACCTGGAAAAACGTCCGACCGTCATCGTCCTCGATTATAACCTGGACGGGCAAATGAATGGCCTCGACACCCTGCAACGCGTCCGCGATTTCGACCCGAATGTCTATGTGATCTTATTTTCCAGCCAGAAAGGGCTGAATACAAAAGAGGTCTTCCTGCAATATGGCACTTTCGATTTCCTGGAAAAGAACAGCCTTTCGCTGCGCACGCTCCGGCAAATGGTCGATTGCGTGACATCCACCGGCGGAAAGACGCTCCAAAACTGATTACCCTTTTTAACCCCTGAATCCACTTAACCCCTACACCCGCTGATCGCGGAGTTTTGGCGGCGGGCCCTACCCGGGGATCCGCGAAATGTATTTCTCGATCTCCTTGATCTGGCTGACGATCTGCGGGGTCGTCGGCTTCAGGTTCTTGGCCTTTCTGAAGAAGTCCTTCGCCGCCCGGAATTCCCGCTTCGTCATCATGATCGAGCACAACTGCAAAAAGGCTGCGGCCTGGTTTTCCTTGTCGGGCAGCCCCTTGCGGAGCGCCTGCCGGATATAACTCTCCGCCTGCCGGAGGTCGTTCTTTTGCATGCACAGCATGCCCATCTGCAGCAAGCTTGCACCCTCGGCCTCCTTCATCGGCATCCCCAGGTCCAGTCCCTTCTTCATATTCTTCTCCGCCGTCGTGAAGTCCTGCTTCATCATCGCGATATTTCCCTTGAGCGTGTAATAGACGGAGCGGATAGGTTTGTACAGCAGACCCGGGAATCTGATCGAATTGAGCACTTTCTCCGCGGCCTCCATATTACCCGATTCCATATGTTCCTGGATCAGCCGCAGGGGACCGAAAAAAAAGTAGCCGAACAGCAGGACCAGCGCGATAAAATACAACAGGAACGCCGCCCAGAATCCCGTATAGTAATTCGTGACAGCGCCCAGGACCACCAGGGCGGCGGCAATTTGCAGGCGGAACTTGATAATAAGATTGTAGAACTTCATTTGACCTGCGAATATTAAGGACTGCAAATATACGGGGTTCGACCCCGCCCGCCCGGCATTGGCTAAAATTTATCGTCATTCACCTCGATCCAGTACCCGTCGGGGTCCTGCAGGTAGATCTGCTTCACCTTATCCGGCCGGAGCTGCGGCGTCTTCTCGGTCTGCGCCCAATTCCCGTACTTCACATGCATGGCCTCGAGGTGTTTCGTAAAGGCTTCCATCGACGGCACGCTGAAGGCCAGGTGGATATTGATATCGTGCGGGACGTCGGCTTTGGCGCCCGAAACGACATGCAGCTGACCGTGCTCCGCGATTCGGAACCAGACGTGCCTGCCATCGTGGAAGGGCTCCGATATCCTTTTGAGTTCCAATACCTTTTCATAAAAATTGGCCGCCCGGTTCAGGTCCGTGACAAAAATGGTCTGGTGACTGAAATGCGGGCCCTGGGCGCGTGCGGTGGCGGCGAGCAGGAGCGGGGCAAAGGCGAGGGAGAGGAGATTCATTTTGGATGTTTGAGGGCTGATTGTTTACCGGGACAAAGTAATCAATCCCCGCAAGCTAAAAAAAATTGCCTATTTTTGCCGCCCTTACGCCGCGGTTACGCGTCATTGCCCGCGAGGTCGACGGGCGGCGGTGGCATTGGTCCCGTAGTTCAATGGATAGAATAGAAGTTTCCTAAACTTTTGATACAGGTTCGATTCCTGTCGGGACTACCATCAGTTATAACTCTTTCTTAACTTGCTGACAATTAGCGGGTTTTTTAGTTCGATATTACCACGCCATCCTTCACCCTTGCCTAAGGGACTCATAATTAACATATTCCAATTCGATTCCGGCAAGGATAGCCGGCTACAGTCAAGATATATAAATTGGAATATAATTCTATATTTCAGAATATTATTCTAAATTTGCATTGTAAAAACGGAACGATGGTTGTCATTTCCAAGGCAGTTCTCAAAGAATTTGCGGAAAAATACCCCGACGCTGAGGCTGCCCTGATGAAGTGGTACAACGAGACCCAGGCTGCAGACTGGAGAAATTTCAGTGAGTTGAAAAGGACGTCCAATACAGCCGATGCTGTGGCAAATGACCGGTATATATTTGATATAAAAGGAAATCAGTATAGGCTGATCACCTTGATCACTTTTAAAGTAAGAACTGTGTTTATTTTATTTATTGGAACACACAAAGAATACGATAAGATTGATGCTTCCAAAGTTCAGTTTAAAAAGTAAAATATGAAACATACTATTACATCCAAAAAAGCTTATCATGAGACGATGGTCGCCGTGTATGAGTTGATGAATAGGGGAGAAGCTAATCTTACATCGAAGGA
>DATNBP010000077.1:0-7213 GCA_035572015.1 Puia sp.
TCATCTCCCCGCATTTTCCGCCATCGAACCTGGCCGCCGTTCACCGGTCCAGGCTTTTCGCCATGCACCTTCCCGCCTTCGGCTGGGAGCCGGTGATCCTGACCGTGGATGAGCGGTTCTACGAGGAAACGCCCGATCCGAATCTGAGCCGGCTGTTGCCGCCGGATCTGCGCGTCGAAAAGGCGCGCGCTTTCCGGGTGACGAGACCGCGCCTGATCGGGGATGTCGGTCTCCGGGCATTCTTCCAACTGTACCGGAAAGCCAGACGGCTGATCCGTGCGGAGAAGATCGATTTCTTATACATTCCCATCCCGTCCTTTTATGTGGCGCTGCTGGGCCGGTGGCTCCACGCATCGACGGGCATCCGGTACGGGATCGATTATATCGACCCCTGGGTCCACCGGTTCCCCGGGAGCGACCGGCGGTTCTCCCGGCACTGGTTTAGCATGCAACTCGCCAAATGGCTGGAACCGATCGCGGTGAAGGACGCGTCGTTGATCACCGGCGTGGCGGAAGGGTATTATCGCGGCGTGCTCGACCGCAACCCCCGGCTGAAAGGATCCTGCCAGGCGGGCGCCATGCCTTATGGCGGCGAAAAAGCCGATCATGACAAGGTGCTGGAGCTGGGCCTGAAGCCTTATCTATTTGCGAGCCGGCCCGGTAAGCTGCAACTGATGTATGCCGGCGCCATGCTGCCGAAGGCATATGGTCCGCTGGAAGCGATTTTTGACGCGATGGCCGGGGACCGCGACGCTGTCCGGGATCTCGAGATCCATTTCATCGGTACTGGAAAGACCGCGGATGACCCGGAAGGGTATAATATCCGCCCGCTGGCGGAGCAATACGGGTTGTGGAATGACGTCATTTTTGAATATCCTCGCCGGATCCCCTATCTCGATGTGCTGGTACATCTTGGGGCGGCGGACGGCGTCTTTATCCTCGGGAGCACGGAGCCACACTATACGCCGTCCAA
The DNA here is from genome assembly GCA_035572015.1 of Puia sp. Taxonomy (GTDB): domain Bacteria; phylum Bacteroidota; class Bacteroidia; order Chitinophagales; family Chitinophagaceae; genus Puia. Next base: position 974 of record DATNBP010000077.1, read on the forward strand.
AGTCTACCAGGGCGTACTCTCGAAAAAACCCATCCTCGCCGTCCTGCACCGGGAAAGCACGGCCGTCGCCGTGATCCGCTCGGCCAACACCGGTCTGGTACTGGCCTTCGACGGGGAGCGGGAAATCGACCGGATCAGGGCGGAATTTATCCGCGTTTTTCGCGATTTTACCGAATATCGGCAGAACTTTGACCCGCGGCAGGTGAATACCGCGGCGTTCGACCAATACTCCGCCAAAAACGTTACGGCCATGTTGGCGGCATTGCTGGAAAAATGCACTCAAACCACCTAAGGAAGACACCATGAACGCCTTGTTTAGAAAATTACCCGCATTCAAAGGCAAGAACCGGCTGGCAGGCCTGCTCTTCAACAAAACGCTGCAAACCGCAAAAGATATCCTGGTGGAGGGTAGATACGGCTGCTGTTATCTGCTGCCCAACCTCATCGAAAATGTAAGCCGCGAAATATTCATCAACGGGATCTACGAACAGGCCACGTCGGATCTCTTTGCCGAACGGTCGCCGAAGGATGGCATCTTCCTGGATCTCGGCGCCAATATCGGTGCGATCAGCGTACCGTTGCACCAGAAGCGAAAAGATCTGAGGATCGTCGGCGTGGAGGCGGCGCCCTGGCTGTTCCCGTACCTGCAACGGAATTTTGAATACAACGGCCTCGACGGCGCGGGGCTCGTGAACAAGGCGCTTTTTTACAAGGACGACCAGGATATCGACTTTTTCGCACCCGACGTGAAATTTGGAAAAGGCTCCCTGTCGCCAACCTATACGGACAAGGCGACAAAAGTCCGTACGGTGCGGCTGGACACGCTGATCGGGCAATTGCGGCTACCGCGCGTGGATATCATCAAAATCGATGTCGAAGGGCATGAATACAATGTGTTCCTGGGAGCGGAGATGCTGCTCGGCAGGTCCGACGCCCCGGACATTCTTTTCGAATTCGAAGACTGGGCCGAAGACGCTGCGAAACTGGCGCCGGGGACCGCGCAAGCCTTTCTGATGTCGAAGGGATTCACGCTCTACAAGGTGGGCGACGGAGCACGGCTCCACAACATGGACGCGCCCTTTACAAAAGGAAGCACGATGCTCCTGGCTACCAAACAAGGTCAATGAAGACGAAACTGAACATATTCTCCGTCATTCACCTGCTGATATTCATCTGCGCGCTCACGACGGATTGGTACCGGCCGTTGGCGATCATCCTTTTCATCAGCATCATTTTGCTGATGCTGGACAAGCTGGGCAAGGGGATCGTGTTGCGGGAGGTCATCGCCCTGCATACGACTTTCGTTTGCGTGCTCGTGCCCGTGCTGGGCTTCGCGGTCTTCAACAGGAGCGACAGGATCGCGAGGATCTTTCTGAAATACATGATGGTCCCGGAAAATGTCTATTTCGGATTTGCCTTGCCGGCGATCGCAGGATTCGTGCTGGTGTTGTGCTGGCCCATGAACAACGGTAAATACAGCGACTCGGGGTTGTACCTGCGGGAGGCGATCGCGCGGGCAAAAGAAGCGCTGCAAAAAAGGCCTACGATCGGCGTTTATCTGCTGGCTATCGGGACGGTGATGTTCTGGGTGTCCAAGGTGCTTCCGTCGGAGGTTCAATTTGCCTTCCTGCTCTTCTTTTTCGCCGGCTTCGCCGGCTTTCTGTATATCTACTTCCTGGAGAATTTCCGCTGGCGCCGTATCCTGCTGTTCTTTTTCGGCGCCTTTATCATCCTGACTGCGTTGAGCAGCGGGATGTTTACGATCGTCGCCTATATGAGCCTGACCTTGTTCTCGTTCTTTTTTCTCGGCAGGAAGACCAGCCTTTTCAAAAAGCTGCTCATGTTCCTGGCGGGAGTGTTCATCCTGTTGCTGATCCAGAGCGTCAAGCCGGCGTACCGGCAGCTCACCTGGAACGACAATTTCGAAGGCAATAAGGCTTTGTTGTTCGTCAACCTGCTGGGCAACCAATTGACCGACCCGAAATGGGAGTCGACCGATGCGTTCTTCCCCGTCTATCTCCGCGTCAACCAGGGATACAATATTTCCCTCGTCATGCGGCGCTTCCCGGAAAAGATGCCGTATGACGGCGGGAAGAATCTTTTTATCAGCCTGGTTTCCTCTTTCGTACCGCGGATATTCTGGCCGGACAAGCCGGAGGCGGGCGGGAAATACAATATGCGGTACTATGCGGGTCTGAATATTTCGGGATGGTCCACCAATGTCGGGCCGCTGGGAGAGGCCTACGGAAGTTTTGGTCCCGTGGGCGGCATGATATTCATGATACTCCTCGGCCTGCTTATCCGCTGGGCCTATTGCCTGGTTTTCAAGAAGTCGGTGAGATGGCCCTTGCTCATCTTCTGGATCCCTGTGCTGTTCTACCAGGTCACCTACGCCGCTGAAACAGATTCGTTACAGATATTCAATTCCCTGACAAAAGCCGCCTTTTTTATCTGGCTGCTGTTGCGGCAATGGCCGCAGTGGTTTGGGGTCGAAAAAAAGAGGCCCGGCGTGGTCATTATGCCCGAAAAAGAGTTTGAGGCCATACATCCGCTCTCCTAGATGCCCGTCCTTTGCCAGATATTCCGGAAACCCAACCCGCAGTTCCACAGCCTGGAAAGAGTCTTCGCGGCGGTATCCGCGCATCTCGACCCGGCGTTCCGGCAGCAGCGGGCAGAGCTTCCCAGCTACAGCAGCTCGCTCCCCGCGATGGTCCGCAACCTGCGGTTCGCCCGGACGTTGAAGGCGGACGTTTACCACGTGACGGGCGACGTGCATTATGCGGTGTTCGCGCTGCCGCGAAAGAAGACCGTGCTCACCGTCCACGATTGCGTCTTTCTCCGCCGGCCCGCCGGTCTGAAACGGAGTGTATTGAAGTGGATCTTCCTCGATTGGCCGGTCAGGTATTGCACGCGGATTACGACCATCTCCGAAGCCACAAGACAGGATATATTACGCCATACGGGGTGCCGGCCGGAAAAGGTCGTCGTCATTCCCAACCCGCTGAACGAAATGATCTACCAGGCGCCCCGGGCATTTGACGAGTCCTGCCCGGTCATCTTATTCCTGGGAAGTACGCCGAACAAGAACCTCGCCCGCGTGATCCCCGCGCTCGACGGGATCTCCTGCCGCCTGGTGATCGTCGGGCAGATCCCGGCCGAAGAACAGAAGCTGCTGCAGCGACATAACATCTCGTATACCCAGCGCGTTAATCTGACCGACCGGGAACTGGCGGATCAATATGCCGCGGCGGACCTCGTGCTCTTTCCTTCTCTGTTCGAAGGATTCGGACTGCCGGTGGCGGAAGCCCAGAAGGCGGGACGGCCGGTGGTCACCAGCAATATCAGCCCGATGAAGGAGGTTGCGGGAGGAGCGGCCTGTCTGGTGGATCCATCCGATGTTCGGTCTATCCGGGAAGGGGTGTTGGCGGTGATCGGCGATCCGGCGCTGCGGCGGGAACTGGTGGAAAAAGGTTTGCACAATATCCGGCGGTTCGACGCCGATGAGATCGCGGCGCAATACGCAGAGGTGTATCATAAAATCGTATTATCGTAATATGTGCGGGATCGCGGGAATCGTAGACTTAAAGGGAGCCGGGATGGATGACAGCCTGGTCCGGAAAATGACCGATGCCATCGCACATCGCGGGCCTGACGCGGATGGTTTCTTTTTTGCGCTAGGCGTAGGCCTCGGCCACCGGCGGCTGTCGATCATCGACCTGTCGGCGGAATCCAACCAACCCTTTCATGACGAAAGCGGCCGGTATGTGATGGTGTACAACGGCGAAATGTACAACTATGCGGAAGTCAAGGCGATGCTGCCGGACTATCCGTTCCGCACGGCGGGCGACACCGAAGTCCTGCTGGCCGCATACATCCGGTGGGGCGCCGACTGTCTCCGGCATGTCCGGGGCATGTATGCCTTCGTGATCTGGGACCGGGTAGACCGGACCGTTTTCCTATGCCGCGATAAATTGGGTGTGAAACCGCTGTATTACGCCTTCGCCGGCGAAAAGCTCCTCTTTGCATCCGAGGTCCGGTCTATCCTTGCCACCGGCCTTCTGCCGCGAAAGATCGACCAGCAGGCGCTGGTGGAATATTTCAGTTATCAATCCATCAGTTATCCCTATACGGTCGCAGAAGGGGTCCGGCAGCTCGAAGCCGGATCATGGATGCGGATCAGGGACGGCAAGATCGAACGTCAACGGTACTGGAACCTGGCCCGCAACCCGGTCGAGTTCGATTTCGGCAGCAGGGACAAGGTGCAGGCGAGGATCCGGGAACTGATGCTGCAGTCGATCCGCAAGCGGCTGGTCAGCGACGTGCCCGTCGGCGCATTTTTATCCGGCGGCATCGATTCCAGCGCGGTCGTCGGCCTGATGGCCGAAGCCGGCGGGACCGCGCCCAACACCTTCAATATTGCATTCGACGAGGCCGCGTATGACGAGTCCGAATATGCCGAGATCGTTGCCAGAAAATTCAATACCCGGCACACGCGGCTTTTGCTCAAGCCGACCGTCTTTCTCGACGAACTGCAGAACGCACTGGATGCGATGGATTCTCCCAGCGGGGACGGCATCAACACTTATGTCGTGTCCAAGGCGATCAGTGAAAAGGGAATGCGGGTGGCGCTCTCGGGCGCCGGCGGGGATGAATTGTTCGCCGGCTATCCTTTTTTTGCGCAATACCTGAACCTGCGTCGCCGAAGCTGGATATGGACTTTGCCCGCGGGTATCCGTAAAGCCATGGCAGCCGCCCTGTCGGGCGGCCAGCAGGAAGGACGTCGCGGCCGTATGGGTCAACTGCTCCGGCAACCGGGTCCGTCGATCGTCGACAGCTATCCCATCTTCCGGCAGATCCTGCCGCCCGCACTGATCACGGAGCTTACCACGCTCGCGCCGGGCGGAATCTTTTCCACCGCCGTGGCCGACGAGTTGCGCGCCAGGCGGGAGCCTATCAATGCGCTGCCGCTGCTTTCACAGGTATCCGCAGCCGAATATCTCGGGTATACGCAGCATACCTTACTAAAAGACACCGACCAGATGAGCATGGCTGTATCCCTGGAAGTGCGCGAACCGTTCTTCGACCAGGACCTGGTGGAATTCATGCTGGCGGTGCCGGATGCGCTGAAGAGATCGGACTATCCCAAGGCACTGCTGGTCGAATCGTTGAAACCGCTGCTGCCCCCGGAAATCGTCTTTCGGAAAAAGCAGGGTTTCCTGTTTCCCTGGAACGTATGGCTACGCCGCGAACTGAAGGAATTCAGCGAACGCCACCTCCGTCAAATGGCCGCGCGCCCCTTTGTCCGTGGGGAGCGGCTGAACCAGCATTGGCAAAGGTTCCTCGCGGGCGACAAACGCGTCCGCTGGTCCGAGATCTGGTTATTCGTGGTCCTCGATTACTGGCTGGAAAAAAATGGGTTCGCATGACGGGCAACAAGAAGAGACTGGCGATCGTCAGTTCGCACCCCATTCAATACAATGCACCCTGGTTCCGCATTTTGGCGGCGCACCCCGCGCTCGATCCATGTGTGTTCTATACCTGGGAGCAGTCGGCGACCGGGCTGAAATACGACCCCGATTTCAGAGCCGAGATCGAGTGGGACATTCCCTTGCTGGAAGGCTATGCCCATCGTTTTGTCAAAAACGTGGCTACGGACCCCGGCACCCATCATTTCCGCGGTCTGATCAACCCGACGCTCAACGCGGAGATCGCTTCCTGGCGGCCCGATGCGCTCCTCGTATTCGGCTGGAGCTTCGACAGCCATTTGAAATGCCTGCGGCATTTTCATCGCAAGCTGCCCGTGCTTTTCCGTGGCGATTCGACCTTGATCGACGAACGGCCGGGCATCCGGCGGCATTTGCGGCGCTGGTTCCTGAGATGGGTATACAGCCATGTCGACTATGCGCTGTATGTCGGCTCCGCGAACCGGGACTATTTCCTCACCCATGGTCTGCGGGAAGACCAATTGGTCTATGCGCCGCACGCCACTGACAACAGCCGGTTTGAGCAACCCGAAGCGCGTTATCGCCGCCTTGCCTGCGAGTGGCGGCAGCGGCTGGGGATCGGCGAAGACGATCTGGTCCTGTTGTTTGCCGGAAAACTGGAGCCGAAAAAGGACCCGTTCTTCCTGCTGGAAATCGCCAGGCGCATTCCGGACCGGCGGCTGAAGATCATGCTGGCGGGTACGGGTGTCCTGGAGGACGGGCTGCGGGAGGCCGCGTCCGGTGATGACCGGGTGCA
>DATNBP010000078.1:0-13538 GCA_035572015.1 Puia sp.
CGAAATGCAACAATGCGCTTTCCAGCAGGGTCGCCGCTTTTTGCGGCTGATCCAGCGCCAGGTAGGCATCGGTTTTCAATATATAAAGGTTGATATCCGAGCTGTCGAGTAATTCCGCCTGCTCCAGGATGGCCAGGGCTTCCTCGTAACGCCGCGTGGCGATCAGCAGGTCGGCCTTCTTGACCAGAAGCGCGGACGAATACGGATATTGGCCGATCCCCATCTCCACCGCCTCCACCGCCTGCGTCAGATCTTCCGTATCGTCAAAATAGTCGATAATCCTTTCAAATGCCTCTTCCTCCAAAAAAGTTCGCTGCTTGCCACTCTTCAGATCCTGGTACTGCTTCAACAATTCTTTCATTTCCTCGCGGTCCTGGTGGTATGGATTTTCTTGCATGTGTTAAAGGTTGTTGTAAGTTACGCCATTTCAACTTTTTCTCCGAAAAATTCGACCCGGCTACACCGGCTGCCCCCCTGAGGCAAAATAACCGCCGCCTCCGGCAACCTGGCCTGCTATTTGCCCGTATACACACAGGAGGCGGCACGCTGTACCGCGATCGCCGGGACCTGAAAATATAAGATATTAGTTATCAAATAGTTAATGGTTTATTAAAATTAGTGACGAACGGTTAAAAATTACCCAAATTATTTTCCTAACTTTGTTATAGAATGTTAGATGTGAGTATCATAGGACTGCAGAAATTGATGAGGAAACTATTGATCAGCGTTTCCCTGGTGGCGATCGTGGGGCTCGCCTGGGCCAGCAAAGGCGGCGGCGGGGACACGAAAAAGGCGAACGTTCCCCTCAAAACGAATTTTGTTCCCATCCGGACTGTTGATGGTTTTACTCTTAAGGCTGGTCCTGCCTATACCGGTAGCATGCTGACAGGTACCGAAAAGACCCGGGACTATGTTTCCTTTCATACGCTGATCACTTACCAGCACGGTAATACGACCTATATTATGCCGCACACTTACAAGGTCAGCAATATCACGATGCGGAACACCTCCGGCAGCAATCTTAGCCTGCTGGACCTTCGGATCGACATGCATTGATCGCCCTGGCCATTTACATAAATTCTCCGGCCTTTCAATTCACTTTTCTGCTGTCTTCGTAGCGCATTTCGCGATACCCGGTACTGGGGACATCGAATTTCGATCCCGGGACCGGATTCAGGTTGATCCTTGCTATCCGATAGCGGATGCGCGTATTTCCGCTGGTCAGTTCATATTCCAGCGGCAGCCCCTCCAGGTTACGGAAGGCAGGGTCGTAAGTGCGGTTCTCCGGAACGATATCCCGCGTATAAAACACCGTGATGACCATCCCTGACCGGGCCTGCCCGATGGCCTTGATGCATTTATAGCCGGCGATCTCCTTTGTCTCGTTGGTGTTCCTGAAAACCAGCCCTTCATACATGCGGTTCCGCTCCGCCCAATTATCGGGGCTCATGCGGATCAATAGTTTCTGACCGTTCACTTCCCGCAGGATCACGCCCGACCCGGTATTGCCATCATAGATCGCAGCCGATGAAAATAACGGGCTCGACATTTCGGACCGGCTCTTATTTCCCTTGATATATACGGTATGTACAGCTATTTCCGCACTGTCCGCCCCTTTCTTTGAGGAACCGGAGCCGCCTCCTGCCGCAACGGCGCTGTCTCCCGGCAGCCGTGCGCTGTACTCATATACCAGCGTCAGCTCCGAAACGCTTTTTTGCGCGTCCACCCCGGCCGGGACCAGCAGGCCCCAGCTCAATATCCCGGCAGCAATATAATGCCGATACGGTCGCATTTTACTTTCTGGTGTTCGGCGCTTTCTTTTGTGCCTGCTTCTGGGTTTCCTGCATTTGCTCCAGCCGTTCCTGCCACTTCGATTTGGTCTTGGGCTTTTTCCTCTTCTCCTGCAATTTTGCCAATATCTTGTCGTGGTCGATGATATACCGTTGGATCACCAATTGAAGGGACAGGGTGACTGTGTTGGAGACGGTATAATACCAGGTCAGCGCGCTTGGCAACGGATTGAAAAAGACCAGCAGGAATACCGGCATGACATACGGCATGTATTTCATGGCGGGGTTGCTCTGATCGGGCGTCATGCTCATGCCGTACAGGGAGATCAGGAAACTTGTCGTCACCGCCAGTAAGGCAAAAAGACTGACGTGATCGCCATACAGCGGGATGGAGAAACCCAGGTGAAGGATACTGTCGTATGACGAAAGATCGTGCGACCAAAGGAAGCCCCGGCCTCTCAGACCCATATAGGTATTGAAGAAGCTGTACAGCGCGAAGAAGATGGGGATCTGCAATAACGCTGGTATACAGCCTCCGAGCGGGTTGACTCCCGCCTCCCGGAACAACTTCATCTGTTCCATTCCCTGCGCCTGTTTGTCATCCCCTACACGCTTTTTCATGGCCTCGATCTCGGGACGCAACGCCTTCATCTTGGCGCCGCTCAGATAGCTGCTGTAGACCAGGGGAGACGTAAAGAGCCGGATGAACAAGGTGAGCAACAAAATGACGACCCCGTAACTCGCGATATGCGACTTGAAAAAGTTGAATACCGGCATGATGACATACACGTTGATCGGCCGCACAAAGGAATACATCCCCCGGCCCAGGTCGATGATCCGCGTCATGCCTTCCGCCTGGTGATCCAGGATATTGAAATCGTTGGGACCATAATACAACTGCATTTGTATGGCGGTGGAAGCCAGCGATGGGATCTTCGTCTGCAGGTCGACCTGCGCCCGCTCGACCACATCGGTGACGGAATCCCCGCGCTCCTTGGCCAGGTGCAGCGAACCGGAAGCAAAAGGTTCCTTCCCGATAAGCGTCATGTTGAAGAACTGCTGCGACACGGAAACCCATTTTACCGGCTTGTCCAGCTCCCGCTCGGTCTTGGTGACCATGTAGTCGAACTTGCCGTCCTGCCAGAAACCGATACTCCCCTGCCTGCGCTCGTAGTTGACATCCTGTTGCGTCTTGTCCAGTTGGGACCGCCAGGAAAGGATGAAATTATTCTGGTAGAATAACGCGGCGGGATTCCCGATCTCGATATTCCAGTCGACGAGATAGTCTTTCGGTCGGATGGTGAAACTGTGGACCAGTGACTCGCCGGCCTGGGTCGGCAGCCGGTAACTGATGGTCTGGCTGCCATCCGCGTTCCGGACCACCTGCGCGCTGTCAAAATACAGATCGGCGACATTGGAGGTCGCATTTTGACCGGTGCTGATATTGTACATCAACCGGTTCTCCGTGCCGGGCGCCATCAGTTTAACCTCATTGCTGTCGTACGCCTTGTATTGCTTGAGATACACGGCCACGGGCTGCCCGCCCTTATTGCTAAAGACTACGCGAAGGACGTCGTTCCCGATCGTCGTGAGATGCTCGGTCCCGGCAAAAGCCCTGTTGATCCCTGTTGCGGTATCGTGTTTCGGCCCTGCCAGCGCCACGGTGTCTTTCGCGTGAAGGCGCGCAAGGGAGTCTTTTTTGGCATTTACGCGGGCGACGCTGTCCGCCTGCAGCTTGCGCTGGGCCTCCAACTCATGCGTAGCCTTGGTGGATGTAAATAAATAGACGAACAACAGGACCCCCAGCAGCACAAATCCAATAACCGTATTACGATCCATTCCCATGATAGCTTTTTTAGTGCGCCGGAGAAGCGCCTTCAGAAAAATCAGCGTGCCTCCGGCAAACACGCTGATGTCTGTCCTAACGGACAAACCGCCGGAGGCGGTTTTTAGGAAGTGCAAATATAGGTTATTGCACCCGTCCATCGCCATCCCTCCGGCGAAACAGGCGATTTAATCCCGCGGGGCGCCCGACCGGGCGGTCAATTCATTTCACTTTGCAAAAGGGGGTTCTTGATGGCGTTCTTTGCTTCCGCGAACGCCTTTGCGGCCGTGATGAAATGGACGAAGATCGGCTGGGGGCTTTCGACCGTACTCTTTAGTTCCGGATGATATTGAACCCCAATGAAAAAGGGATGCGATGGCAGCTCCACAATCTCCACCAGCCCGCTTTCGGGGTTGGTGCCGCTGGGAACCATTCCGGCTTCTTCGAATTGCGGCAGATAGGCGTTGTTGAACTCCCAGCGGTGCCGGTGGCGTTCGCTGATGATCTCCCGGCCTTCATAGATCCGGTGGGCGAGGCTGCCGGATTTCAGCAAACAGGGATAAGCTCCCAGACGCATCGTGCCGCCCTTGGCCGTTACTTTCTTCTGTTCCTCCATCAGATCGATCACGGGATGGGCGGTATGCAGATCCATTTCGGTCGAGTTGGCGTCCTTCCATCCGAGGACATGCCTCGCGTACTCGATCACCGCCATTTGCATGCCCAGACAGATCCCGAAGAAAGGTAACCGGTGTTCCCGCGCATATTTTACCGCCACGATCTTCCCTTCCACTCCCCGGTGACCGAAGCCGGGCGCGACCAGCAACCCGTCCAGGTTGCCCAGTTTCTCGGCCACATTCTCCTCTGTAATGAACTCGCTGTGAACATTCACGACCTGTACCTTGCATTCGTTCATCGCGCCGGCGTGGACAAAAGATTCCAGGATGGATTTATAGGCATCCTGCAATTCGATATATTTCCCGATCAGCCCGATCGTGACCTTGCTTTGCGGGTATTTCAATTTGTCCAGGAACTCCTTCCATTTGAGCAGGTCCGGTTCGTGGTAGTGCGTGATATTCAATTTTTTCAGACAGATCAGGTCCAGCTTTTCGCGCATCATGGTCAGCGGCACCTCGTAGATCGTCGGCGCATCGGCGGCCTCGATCACCGCTTCCGGCTTGACGTTACAGAACAATGCGATCTTTTTCCGGATCTCGGGCGACAGGGATTCTTCGGTGCGGCATACGATGACGTCCGGGTGAACGCCTTCCTGGCTAAGCAGCTTGACGCTGTGCTGGGTAGGCTTCGTCTTCAACTCCTTGGCGGCTTTCAGATAGGGTATCAACGTCAGGTGCAGAACGATGCAATCTTCCTCCGGCATCTCCCACTGCAGCTGCCGGACGGCCTCGATGAAGGGGAGGGATTCGATGTCGCCCACGGTCCCGCCCAGTTCTGTGATGATGATGTCGAATTGGTTACTCTGGCCGAGCAATAACATCCGCCGCTTTATCTCATCGGTAATATGCGGGATCACCTGTACAGTCTTCCCCAAATAGGCGCCCTCGCGCTCTTTGTTGATAACCGTTTGATATATCCTGCCCGTCGTCACGTTATTGGCCTGTGAGGTATAGATATTCAGGAACCGCTCGTAGTGTCCCAGGTCCAGGTCGGTCTCCGCTCCATCCTCCGTTACATAGCATTCCCCATGCTCATACGGATTCAACGTCCCCGGGTCGACATTAATATAGGGATCAAACTTCTGGATCGTAACCCTCAGCCCTCTCGCCTGCAATAATTTAGCAAGCGACGCCGCAATAATGCCTTTTCCCAAAGAAGACGTTACCCCGCCGGTAACAAATACATACTTAGCCATGTAATGGTCAATTAAATGATTATCCGGGAAAGACCCCGGCCGCTGATATGACCTGCTGAAAAAAAATAGAAAAAAGAAATTCCAAGAGGTCGGACAAAATTACGGCAATTTCCCTTGCCGCAAAATAGGCATTTATTTATGTGGATAAATAGCTGATAAATAGTCAGGAACGAAAAAGGCCCGATACCGGACCTTTTCAATCATTTTCTGTCAGCATCCCCGATCAGCGGAACGCCGTAAGCGTAAAACTGGAATGGGCTTTGGAATCGACGGGCTCAGGGGTGTTGTTCTTCGAAATCTCCTTGCTGGCTGTCTTTTCCGATTGGCTGATTTTCACTGCGTGCAGGACGGAGATGGTTGCAATTTCGAGTACGAGTACTAGCGCGGTAAGGGTTTTTCCTTTCTTCATGGTAAATTGGATTAAATAATTCTCCGAATAAGGTTAATGCCATTCGCGGGCAAAATTACATCAGGAATAATAGAACGCAAGATATGGCCCGATTATTTTGCGGACAATAGTGGAAATTCCTAATCCTGAATAGGGGTTTTACGATTCCCGCCGGCGCCGCGCGAGCTATAAGCAATTAACAATCACATATATATATAATAAAAAAATTATTTAACAGGACGGCTTTTTTTATTATCTTGGTAATCCTGTCATCGATTTTGAATCTATGCACTACCGTACCTCAATGGCCTTTATGCTCCTGCTGGCGGTCGGCGGCAACGCACAGTCGCCGGGTTCACTGGCGACGCTCCGGGCCATCACGATCCGGCTTCATTCCATGCCCGGGGTTTCATCCCGCGACGCCGATCTTACGTCGCCATCCTGTTTTAGCCATTTCGAGGTCCTCGATCTTCGCCCCGACTCCAACCGCATCGGAATCCACACCTGTGTCCCCGATTTCGGCAGGAACCACGACAGGCAACTCGTCTTTGCTCATTCCGCCACCGTCGAGATCGCCGGCTATCTCAACCGGCGGTACAGCCGCAAGACTGCCCCTTACAAGGCCCTGGTGGTCCTCCGGACGCTGTGGCTGTCCGACGCGCACGTCCCGCGGCCGGAGATCCTCCGTCACCCCGAACTTCGGCTGGAACGGACGCATATCCGGTTGAAGGCGGAGATCTACGCCATACGGGACGGCCGCTACGTTCCCGTACTCCGCTTCGACACCCTCGAGACCGCCTGGAAGAAACGCATCCTCGACGAGCCTTCCCCTTATGTCGAATGGGGGCGCAACCTGTCCTTGCTCATCGACCGGCTCGCGGACAGCGCCGCCCGCCTGACCCCGGAAAAAGACGACGACGGCCGTTGGGTGGACCTCGATGAGATCCGCCAGTTCAATGCGGATCGATTCGACGCCCCGATCGACCAGACGGCTCCCGCCCGGGGAGTCTACGCCAACTTCGAGGAATTCCGCAACAATACGCCTTCAATCCGGGATTTTGAGATAAAGACCCTGGATCACGAGCGGCTGCTCTATATCCGTGAAGACGGCGCCGCTTATTACTCTCATGACGCATGGGGTTATTGTGACGGAAAGGATATATTTATCATGCGCGACGGGATCCTTTGCCCTGCCTGGAAGGAAGGCAAGGCATTTTACCTGCCGGCCGGCGCGACGAGATCCACCACCGGCGACTCCCTGACCGAAGGGCGGAGCCGCGACTACCGGCAGCGAAGTATTTATTATGTCGATATGGACACCGGCGATATGTACTGACTACCCGCAAATAGAAGCTCCGACCCCGATCCTTTGAAACTCCGCTTTCAATCGCCGGCCACCTCCGATCCTTTGAAACTCCACCCCGATCCATGACGTCCTCATGATGCCGTTAACCCATAACACCAACCAAGCACCGACCTATGACACGTCATCTACTCGCTCTGGCAGGCCTTTGGGCCCTGGCGGCTACCGCCGTCGCTCAACAAAACGTTCCCCGTACGACGGAAATGTTGTCCGCTTTAAGGCCATTCGCCATCCAGCTCGATAATTTCCGCGAACAGCCGCCCCTGCCGGTGAACTGTCCCTTCAGTCATTTTCAAGTGATCGACCTGCGGCCCGATACTTCCCGCATCGGCGTTCACGGTAATCTCCCGATGCGCAGCCATGCCTTCGACCGGCAGCTGAAGTTCCGGCATTCCGCGGCAGAGGAGATCTCCGGCTTTCTGAACCGGCATTTCGGCCGTCCGGCGGGGAGCGACACAGCCGTCATTATCCTCCGGTATCTGTGGCTGTCCGACACCGATCCCTCCACAGCGGGCCAGGACGGAGCCGTAATGGACGGCCAGAACGCCCCGGCCGCGACGCATATCCGGCTACGGGCGGAAATTTATCTGCGCCGCGGCGGCCGCTATCTTCCGCTCCTCCGGTTCGACACCCTTCAACAAACAAGATTCGTGGCGTATAGCATTTTGCGGTCAACCTATCTCGGTTGGGAGCGGGACCTGGCGGCCTTATTCCGGGAACTGGCGCAGAAGGCATCTGTGGCAGTAACCCGCAGGGCGACCGCTGCCAGGTGGATCGGATGGGAGGATATCCGGCGTTTTAATGAAGCACGCTTCGACATCCCCATCTTCGACGGCGGAAGGCTGAAACGCGGGGTCTATGCAGGCTTTGAAGAATTCAGGAACAATGCTCCGTCCATCCGCGACTTCGAGGTACTGCCCGAGAACGGCGGCCTTGCCCTCTATCTCCGGAATAACGATGGATCTTCTTACTATACGCACACGGTCTGGGGAATTTGCGACGGTAAACAGGTGTTCATCATGCGGGACGGCCTGCTGCACCTGCTGCGAAAGGACGGACATTCGTTTTTCTTCTACGGGATCGACGTTCCGGCGGCGGAACTGCAGAGCCTGCCGCTCTCGGTCTTCAACGGGTCCCCTGAGCAACACTGCCTGTATGTGGTGGACATGGATACCGGACAGTTCAACTGACGCGTGTCAATCTTTAGCGATCTTTTCGTAGCTCGTCACCAGCCCCTTGATAAGCGAAGAGCTGAAACCTTTATGCTCCATCTCGTTGAGCCCCGCGATCGTGCACCCCTTGGGCGTCGTCACCTTATCGATCTCCTGCTCGGGATGGGTCCCGCGTTTCAGCAACAATTCCGCCGCTCCCTTGACCGTTTGGGCCGCTATCAGGTTCGCGGTAGCCGCATCGAACCCGATCTCGATCCCGCCCTGTATATTGGCGCGGATATATCGCATCGCAAAGGCCGTTCCGCAGGCGCCGAGCACGGTGGCGGCGTCCATGAGCTTCTCATCGATCCGAACGGTTTTCCCGAGCTGTCCGAAAAGATCGAAGACATATTGCAGGCGCTCCTCGCTCACGTTCCTCGCGGCAACACAGGTCATGCTCTCCTGGATCGCGATGGCCGTGTTCGGCATCGCGCGCACGACGGGTATCCTTGTGCCCAGCTGCGCGGCGATCTGGTCGATGGTTACGCCGGTTACGACCGAAACGAGCACATGTTTCTCGGCGCGGAACTCGTCTTTCAGCGACCTGAGTATGTCATTGACCTGGTAAGGTTTCACGGCAAGGATCACCAGGTCGGCGTAACGCACAGCCTCTTCATTTTTATCGCTGACCAGCGCCCCGCTCCTTTCCAGCGCCTGCAGCGTCCGGATATTCCGCTTCGTGACCAGGATATGCTTGGGCTGGACAAAGCCGCTCTGTATAAGGCCTTCGGCAATCGCCGTACCTAAATTTCCGCCTCCGATGATCGCGATCTTGCTGTTCATAAATATGCTCCTTTTGCCAGGTAATGACGGACATAGTCGTCGACGCCTTCCTCGAGGGTATAAAACGGCGACGTGTAACCCGCTTTTCTCAACTTATCCATCTTCGCCTGCGTGAAGTATTGGTATTTGTCCCGGATGTCCTCCGGCATGTCTACATACCGGATCCTTGGCGGCAGATCGAGACCCCCGAAGGTGGCTTTCACCAGGTCCTCGAAGGTTCGGGCGGTACCCGTTCCGAGATTGTATATCCCTGAGGCGGGCCGGTGTTCCATGAGCCAGAAACAGACTTTCACCACATCCTTGACATACACGAAATCCCGGAGCTGCCGGCCATCCTTATAGTCTGGCCGGTGAGATTTGAACAGTTTCACCTCGCCGTCCTTGCGGATCTGGTTGAACGCGTGGAAGATCACGCTGGCCATGCGTCCCTTGTGGTATTCGTTCGGGCCATAGACGTTGAAGAATTTCAAACCTGCCCAGAAGGGCGGCTGCCCGGCCTGCGCCAACGCCCACTTATCGAATTCATTCTTCGATATGCCATACGCGTTCAGCGGGCGAAGGGCGGGAACGACGTCGTGCCGGTCGTCATAGCCTTGCTCCCCGGCCCCGTAGGTTGCAGCCGATGAAGCATAGACCAACGGCACGGCATTGTCAGCACAATAATTCCAGACCTTTTTCGAATATTCGACGTTGAGATGCTCATGCACCGAATAGTCGAACTCCGTCGTGTCGGTACGCGCCCCGATATGGTACACGGCGTCGATATCGGGTTTGTTCGCTGCCAGCCAGTCGAAGAAAACCTCCCGCTCGACCTGCTCCCGGTACCGCTTGCCTTCGAGATTGGGCGTCTTGTCCGTCCGCCCGAATTCATCCACCAGGATCAGGTTCGAATATCCCTTGCCGTTCAGGAAACCCACCAGGTCACTGCCGATAAAGCCGGCCGCGCCGGTCACAATGATATATCTGTTCATGATTTAGAGTCCCGTATTTGGTCGATGACGGGCGAATTCGCGGGAGCGCCCGCTAGTCTGCCTCCACCTGGCCGGCCATCACCGTGCCGATGGCTTCGTCGTAACTTTCCTTCCATACCTCCGCCTTCCCCCAGTCGGCTCCATCCACCTTGAATCCGCCCGCGGTGACGACACCCAACGCCGCAGCCGGAAATCCCGCCAACATTTCCCTGAATGCGGGCGCCTGCGCCGGTGAAACGCTTACCACCACCCGGCTTTGTGCCTCCCCGAACCAATAGGCATCGGGGCGGATGCCGGCGTCGGAACATTTCACGTCGAAGCCGAGGCCCCCCGGGAAAGCCGATTCGGCCAGGGTCACCCACAGGCCGCCTTCGCTCACGTCGTGCGCCGACCGTATGAGCCGCCGTTCGATCAACGCCGCGACCTTCTGCTGCAACTTTACCTCTTCTTCGATGTCGAAATATGGCGCGGGGCTGAATTCGACGCCCCGGATCTTGTGCAGGTATTCCGAAGAATTGATGTCATCGCGCGGCACGCCCAGCAAAAAGATCAGATCCCCGGCTTCCTTAAAATCCAGCGTCATCTTGTCGGCGACGCTGTCCAGGAGCCCGACCATTCCGATCGTTGGCGTCGGATAGACCGCGCCTTTCGGATTCTGGTTGTAGAAACTGACGTTGCCACCCGTCACCGGCGTGTCCAGCCTGCGGCACGCATCCCCCATGCCCTTGATGGCGTGGACGAATTGATAATAGACCTCGGGATCATAGGGATTGCCGAAGTTCAGGCAGTTGGTCACGCCGAGGGGCTGGCCTCCGCTGCACACGATGTTGCGGGCCGCTTCAGCCACCGCGATCATCGCGCCTGCGTACGGGTCCGCGTAGACATAGCGGCTATTGCAATCGGTCGTCATTGCCAATGCTCTCCCGCCGGTACCTTTGGCCAGCACCACCGCGGCGTCGCTGGGCTGATTCGTGGAAGTATTGGCCGCGCCCACGGTGCTGTCATATTGCACCGAGACCCATTTCTTGGAGGCGATATTGGGCAACGCGATCAATTGTCCGGCCACCGCACGCAGGTCGCGCGGGACGTCCAGCCTCGCGGGATCGAACGCCCGCACCTTTTTCAAATAGGCCGGCTCGCGGTAGGGCCGGTCATATTGCGGGGCGCCGCCCCCCAGCACCAGCTCGTGCGCGGGGATCTCCGCCTCCAGCGTTCCATGCATATAGAATTTCAGGAGGCCGTCCGTCGTCACTTCCCCGATCGCGGAGGCCGGCAGGTCCCATTTTTCAAATATGGCGATCACTTCCCGCTCGCGGCCCTTCTTCACGACCATCAGCATGCGCTCCTGGCTTTCACTCAGCAGAAGCTCCCAGGCCTTCATATTATCCTGTCGCGCGGGCACCTTGTCGAGATCGATACGCATCCCTGCCTCACCCTTCGCGCTCATTTCCGCGGTGGAGCAGATAATGCCGGCGGCGCCCATATCCTGCATTCCGACGACCGCGCCCGTCCCGATCACCTCCAGGCAAGCCTCCAGCAGCTTTTTTTCCTGAAAAGGGTCGCCTACCTGCACCGCCGGAAGCTCCTTCGTGCTTTCCCCGGTAATATTGGCGGACGCGAACGACGCGCCGCCGATCCCATCCTTCCCGGTCGCACTGCCCACAAAGATCACCGGGTTTCCCGCTCCTTTCGCGGTGGCGGAAATGGTTTCCCCGTTCTTCAGGATGCCGACGCTCATCGCGTTCACCAGGGGGTTGGTATGATAACACTCTTCAAAATAGATCTCGCCTCCCACCGTGGGCACGCCGAAGCAATTCCCGTAGTGCCCGATCCCATGAACGACGCCGGACAACAGGTGTTGCGTTTTGCCTTCCTCCAGCTTGCCGAACCGGAGCGAATTCAGCGCTGCGATCGGCCTCGCACCCATGGTAAAGATGTCCCGGTGAATGCCGCCGACCCCTGTCGCAGCACCCTGAAACGGCTCGATGGCCGAAGGATGGTTGTGCGACTCGATCTTGAACACGACACCGTACCCGCCGCCAATATCCATCAACCCGGCATTTTCCTCACCGGCTTTTACCAGCATCTTCTTCCCTTCCCGCGGAAGGGTCTTCAACCATTTGATCGAATTTTTGTAGCTGCAGTGCTCGCTCCACATCGCGCTGAACGCGCACAGTTCCGTAAAATTGGGGGTCCGGCCAAGTTTCTGCCGGATCGACTCGAACTCTTCAGCCGTGAGTCGCAGCGCTTCGGCAGTTTTCGCGGTAATTTCCATATTGTTGTCTTGATGTCGGGCTCCCGGCCCGGAAGCCACGCGCTTCTTTCGCGCAAAAGTACGAACCCCTGCCCAATTCACGCCGCCGCAACCCACAAATTGTCCCCGCCCCCCGTCACCCACCACTCTGCGTGTCACATTTTGCTGAAGTCCGGCTGAATCCCTAGGTTTGCTGGCTATGGCCCCGATACAAAAAATTGCCTTTGTAGCGAATACGAGTTGGAGCATATATAAATTCAGGCTTTTCCTGCTCGAGGCGTTGATAAAGAAAGGCATCGAGGTCTATGTGTTGGCTCCCCGCGATTCCTATACCGCACGATTTGAGAACATTCCGGGCCTGACATTCATCGAGCTCAGGCATTATAAAGCCAAATCGATCTCACCGCTGCAGGACATCCTGCTTCGTCGCGAACTGACAAGCCGCTATCGCGCCATCAAGCCCTCGCTCGTCTTTCATTATACGATCAAGGCCAATGTCTTCGGCTCCATGGCCGCGCACCGGGCCCGCATCCCTTCCGTCAGCGTCGTGACGGGGCTGGGTTATACCTTTTCGTCCAACGGCTGGCTTCGCCGGGTGGCAAGCGCCCTGTACCGGAGGGCATGGCGTCATCAAAGCGATGTCTGGGTCCTCAACGAGGACGATCGCGACCTCCTGATCTCGGAGCGGCTCGCGCAACCGCAGCAGGTATCGGTACTGCCGGGCGAAGGGGTGGATCCCTCCGCCTTTTTCCCCGCGCCTTATGATCCCGCTGCAACGCGGCCCGTTACCTTTCTGTTTGTCGGCAGGATGATCAGGTCAAAGGGCATCGAAGAATACGTCAACGCCGCGCACCTCCTCAGGGACCAGGGAGTGCCGGTCCGTTGCCAGGTCCTGGGGTTCTTCGACAACAATCCCGCCGCGGTTCCGGGCGGGCTGCTGGAAAAGTGGTCCCGGGACGGCGTCGTCGCCTGGCTGGGACACACCGATGACGTCGCAGCCTATATCGAAAAGGCCGATTGCATCGTCCTCCCGTCCTACCGCGAAGGAATGCCCCTCAGCCTGCTGGAAGCCGCAAGCATGTG
>DATNBP010000079.1:0-43773 GCA_035572015.1 Puia sp.
ATCGTCACGCCATGGTCCACCAGCCGAACCGCTTCCTGAAGTGAAATATGCGCATAGCCTTCTTTCTGCAAAGATTCCAGGAACTCCTCGGTGACCCCGTGGTCCTTCAGCCGGATGGCTTCCTCCAGCGTGACCGTATAGCCCAGGTTCTTCATTTCCGTAACGAATTCGGTGGTCACGCCATGCTCGTGCGCCCTGATGATCAGATCGACCTCCGCCTTCGTCATGGTGCCTCCGGGAGCGGTCGTATCGGGACCCGCCGCAACCGCCTCACTCGTCGCCGCCGCCCCTTTAGCCGACGCACCCGCCATTTCAGTCGACGCCCCCACCGCTTCACCCCGCGCCCCCGCCACTTCAGTCGAAGAGACTTGCACGTTGCTGCGGAGGT
Source organism: Puia sp. (assembly GCA_035572015.1). GTDB lineage: Bacteria > Bacteroidota > Bacteroidia > Chitinophagales > Chitinophagaceae > Puia. The sequence goes on from DATNBP010000079.1 coordinate 389, forward strand.
TGAGCGCGATATTTCCTGTGAACGACAATGTGCCCGTTCCCAATCGCCGGTGAATTGCGCCGCTCAACTGCACACTGGCCTTTGTCGCCCGGGCAGGCGATGCAGCACTTACTGTATTTTTCGTTGAGGCAGTTTCCGTCGCGTGTCTCAGGCGCGCCTCGCGGGTGGTCCCGTTGATGGTAATAAAGGCGCCGCAAAGCAGCATCACCCCACCCATCAGGAGGGCACGCTCTCCCGCATTCAGCGAGTGGTTCTTTTTGTGGACGATGCGCTCCACGCGCTTCAGCAGGCTACCCCGCTGTCCCGCAAAACCAAGCGCATAGCCGCGGGCCCCCTGCTGGTATTCATGGAAGGACACCAACGCCTGGACCAGCTTCCGCCGGCTGCGCGTTTCCCGGATCGCCACATCGTCACAACAGTTCTCCCTTTCCTGCCGGATCAACGACGAGACCCAAAGCAGGGCTGGGTTGAAAAAGAAAAGCGTATCGACGAGGTGCTGAAGGAAATTGAACAGGTAATCCTTTCTGCTGATATGCGCCAGCTCGTGCAGCAGGATCGTTTCGACCTGCTCCGGTGGTAGTTGCGCCAACATTCCCACCGGCACGAGGATCGCCGGCTTGAGCCAGCCCACCACCACCGGCACCCCGATCAGGGCCGACTCCAGCAGCAGCACCGGTCGCGTGATCCTCAGCCGCTGCAACAGCGCAGCCAATTTCTCCTGCCACCCTGCCCCCACCGCACTGGTCTGATAGTGGCGAACGCGCTGCGCATACACCAGGCCTGAAAGCACCTTGATCAGACGCGCCATAAAGACGATGAACCAAAGCACAACCACCGCCGACGCATGCGCATTAAAATATTGGACCAGCTGTTCCAACGCCGTCACCCCCTGCGCACCCGTCGACGCCTGGTCCCCCTGCCGGAGCCCTTGTGAAATCGCCGCCGGATGCACCGCCGCGACCTGTCCCCGGTTTACCGTGGCGCCCCGCCATTCCCTGACGAATGTATAGGCGCTCACCAGGAGGAAGGCTGCCACCATCAGGCTGAGCCCCGTGTACCGGGTTGCCGAGCTGGCCCGCTTCGTAAGCACCATCACGATGCCCGCCGTTACCGCCAGGATCATACCCTGCCAAAGCGAGTGCAGGAGGGTCCAGCAGAGTGCGCGGATGATCGTTTCGGGAATGATAGTCATATCGGAATGTTTTTAGTCGTTGTCGCCCAGCTGCTGTAACAGGTCCTTGATCTTATCCCACTGTTTGTTCGTTCCCTGCTCGTTCCCCAGCAGCTCCAGCATCAGGCTCTTCACCGATCCGTTGTACATGGAGTCCACAAATTTCTTCAGCACGACCCCCTTTGTCCTTCCCTCCTCGAGCCGGGTACTGTATACATGCGTCATGCTGCTTTCATCCCGCTGCAACATTCCCTTCTCGTGCATGATCTGCATCAGCTTCAGGGTCGAGGTATAGCTGAGTGACTGCTTCTGCTCGTTGAGACGGTCGTTCACGAACCGGACCGTCGACGGCCCGTGCTTCCACAACACCTGCAGGATCTCGAGCTGCGCCCGGGTCGGTTCCGGCAATTCCTCCCTATGTGATTCCTTGCTCATGCCCCAAAGATATAATTTCTAACGTACGAAAAAGGTTATAGGTTTGAGTTAACAAAGTTTTAACAAATGCGCGCACAAGGCCGCCGCGCCTGCTTGCCGCGCCTGCTTGCCGCCCCGGGGTTCGCGCCGGGCGTTCCGCCTCGAGGCCTTACGGTATGCTCTAAAGAAATTCCCGACGTCCTACTTTATACTCCAGAGCAGTTCCGTCTCCTGTTGTGCGGGATCGTCATGGTGGTGGCCGTATATCTCGACGTAGGGGAGAATGGGCCTGATGCCGACTTTTTTGAGTTCCTCGTGGGCTGCGGCGTAGGTCGAGTTGATGCTCGAATATGGACCGATATGTTTATAATAAGCGTAGCGGGAAAGCGTGACGACCTTTCGCTCGAGCGCACATCCGGGCGGTGGCGGAGCGGAAAGTTCCACACCCGCGAACATGCGGTTCCCTTCTTCATAGATCCACACATTTACGCCGCCGTTGGGGATTTGAAGCGAGCGGACTTCGGACCACATCCGGTTCATCAGCCTCGTACCCGTGTCGACCCAGTTTTCCTTATCGGCGACGCCCGAGAATCCATAGAGGGTCAGGGTGAGGTCCTTTCGGATGCTGATCGAGAGGGGGGTCATACCTGAAGATACGAAATATCGCAATAACCGGGTTGGGCGGACGCGGCCGGCTTGCGAGTTTTGTGGCATGCACAAGACAACAGATCCATCCATTTTGTATTTCGGGACGCCCGTCGTGCTTATCGGGACCCGCAATGACGACGGCTCCGATAACCTCGCGCCGATCTCCTCGGTCTTCTGGCTGGGCTGGCGGGCGATGATCGGCATTTCGGCCCTCTCGAAGACCACCGAAAACCTGCTCCGCACCGGCGAATGTGTCCTCAATCTGCCTTCCGTCCGCGAGGCGGCGGCCGTCAACCGGCTGGCCCTCACGACAGGTTCCGATCCCGTGCCGGCATCCAAACTTCAAAAAGGCTATCGCCACGACTCCCGCAAATTCGAAACGGCGGGCCTGACCCCGCGCCCCGCCGACCTCGTGGACGCACCGCTTGTCGCCGAATGTCCCGTACAAATGGAGACGAAGCTCGCCGCGATCCACCGCGTCGCCGATGACCAGGAAGTGCAGCGCGGCCGGATCCTCAGCCTCGAACTGCGCGTCATCCGTGTGCACCTCGAAGAGGATATCCTCATGGACGGGCACGCCAACCGCGTGGACCCGGACAAGTGGCGGCCGCTGATCATGAGCTTTCAAAAGTTCTATGGCCTCGGGCCGCAGGTGCATGCGTCGCGCCTGGCGACTATCCCCGAAGAACTGTACCGGACGAAGGATATCGTACATGCGTTGTCCGCTTCCGTTACACCCGCGGGCAGCCCCTTATGATAAATTTGCTGATCTCCAATCGCTTAGCAATTTGGAACAGGTTTGGCAGCGATCCGGCAAACACCGCTGTCATGCTAGTCGCTAACTGGAAGATCGCCGCCCGCAACCTGGCGCGCAACAAGACCTATGCCCTGATCAATATCGGCGGACTCGCCATCGGCATCGCCTCCTGTCTGCTGATCTTTCTGATCATCCAATTTGAAACGAGTTTCGACGATTTCCACACCGACCGCGACCGCATCTACCGCGTCATCACGGCGCAGCCTTCCCCCAGGGGAATCGACTACGGCTCGGGCGTGCCCTTCCCCACCCCTGCCGCCCTGCGGCGGGACTACCCTTCGATCGGACAGGTTAGTTCGATCCTCGCCGCAAGAGGCACGATCCTCATCAACGGTGAAGGCCCGGAGAAAAAATTTAAGGACAACAATATCTTTTATGCTGATCCGGAATTCTTCAAAACCTTTAACTTCCCGCTGATAGCGGGGAATGCGGCAACGGCCCTGGCTTCGCCCTACACCGTCCTCCTCACCCGCGAAACCGCACAAAAATTCTTTGGCGATTGGCACATGGCAATGGGTAAGGTGATCCGTTTGGACAACAAGACCAACCTCACCATCAGGGGCGTCCTTGCCGACATCCCCGAGAATAGCGACTATCCGCTGCACATGGTCGTTTCGCTCGTTACCCAGCAGCAGCCGGGCGCCGACTACGCCGGTATGATGACCGACTGGGTCTCGATATTCGGGGGCAATTATTGCTTTATCAAGCTCGCGAAGCACGTTTTGCCGGCCACCGTCGAACGCGACCTCGCGGCGATGGTCAGGAAATACCGGCGGCCCGAAGATCAGAACGTCCAATTCCATCTCCAGCCGTTTACGGACATGCATTACAATACGGATATCAGCATTTTTACGCGCCATCCGTTCAGCAGGACACTCATCGATGCGATAGCGGCGCTGGGCCTCTTTCTCGTCGTGATCGCCTGCGTCAACTTCATCAACCTTGCGACCGCGAGGGCCGTCCAACGCTCAAAAGAGGTTGGCGTACGAAAAGTGATGGGTAGTACCCGCATCCAACTGGTCCGCCAATTCCTCACCGAAACACTCCTCATCACGCTGGTCGCGTGCGCGCTCGCCATCTCGATCGCGGCTTTTGTCCTCCCTTACCTGAACACCCTGCTCGATATCAAACTGGATGGCCTGATGCTTATGCGACCGGGTACGCTCCTGTTCATGCTCGCCGCCAGTGTTGTCGTTACACTGCTCGCCGGCTTCTACCCCGCCATCGTGCTTTCAGGGTTCACTCCCATCGGGGCCCTCCGCAACCGCTTCACCTCACGCCGCACAAAAGGTCCTTCCTTGCGACGCGTACTTGTCGTCCTCCAATTTGTAATTTCCCAGGTATTGGTCATCGGCACGCTGGTGATCCTTTTTCAGCTGAACTTTTTCGCCACACAGCCATTGGGTTTTGACAAGGATGCGGTCATCAATGTCCCCTTCCTCAACGACAGCACGGGGCTCACCAAACTGGATGCTCTTCGAAACGAACTGGCACAGCTAGCCGGTGTCCGCGATGTCAGCTATAGCTTTTCAAGCCCATCCGACCAAAGCACCTGGAGCTCCGCATTCAAATTCGACCATTCCGCAAAGGAGACGACATTCGACGCGACGCTCCACTGGGCGGACCCGGAATATTTCCGGCTGTATGGGATGCGCTTCATCGCAGGCCATGCCTATCCCGCATCTCCACATACTCATGGGTACGTGGTCAATCAGGCGCTGCTCCGGGAACTTGGCATCCGGGACCCCGCACAGGCCATCGGCAAACAGATCAACCTGTGGGATGACACGGCGCGCACCGGGCCGATCGTCGGGGTGGTCACGGACTATGCGACGACATCTTTGAGCCGGGAAATTCCCCCTGTCCTCCACGCTGCCTGGAAAGACGTCTATCAGGTGATCAATATCAAACTGCAAGGGTCGGACGTCAGTCAGACGCTTGCTTCGATCCAGCGCCTGTGGAACCAGGCTTTTCCGGCCGGCGTATACGAATATTCCTTCCTCGATGCCAGGATCGCCGGATTTTATAAGGCGCAACGGCAGTTGGCCAACCTGATCAAGATCTTCGCCGGGCTGGCCATCTTTATATCCTGTCTTGGACTGTATGGCCTCGTCTCCTTTATGGCCGTTCAACGCACAAGGGAGGTGGGGATCCGCAAAACGCTCGGCGCCTCCGTCGGAAATATCATCTATCTGTTTTCCCGGGAATTCACTGTCCTGATCCTCCTTGCCTTTGCCATCGCCTCCCCGGTGGGTTGGTTCATCATGCACCGCTGGCTCGAGAATTTCCATTACCGGATCACGATCGGCCCGCTGATCTTTATCCTCGCGATCCTCGCCTCCGCGCTGATCGCCTGGCTGGCCGTCGGCTATCGCGCCCTTGCGGCCGCGCTCGCCAATCCGGTAAAAGCCCTCCGAACGGAATAGGACCATTTTCCCAGGGAACGGAGTGAGAAATCCCGTTTGATGAGTTCAAAGAGATGTACTTTTGCGAATAGATTCTTTTAACCGGTTAAACCTATTTTATGACTGAAGAAGCAATTCAAAGGCATTTGGATGCCATAAAGCGTTTTACGAACGAGGCCCTTGAATCGAAGGAATCTGCCAGGCAACTACTCGTCGATGCCGGAATAATCAAGGTGCATACGGGCAGCAAATCTGAACCCCAAAAGCCAACGACCAACCCTTCGAAATAAATGTCTTACCATCAACCTTTTCAGGTAACAGGATTTCATAGCTGTGACCGGGAAGTTGGCTTGGGCGTACTCAATGGTGACCTGGAATTGATTCCAAGTGACAATGCCTGGGACTGGCTTGGAGGAGGTGTCTATTTTTGGGAGCAAAACCCGGTCAGAGCGCTGCAATATGCAATTGAATGCGCCAATGGACATCAGAAAAACAAGAAAAGAATCCGTACTCCATTTCTCATTGGCTCCTCGATCGAGCTTGGAAATTGTCTCAACCTGTTACAGCCAAGAGCGATGGATATAGTAGTTCAAGCGCATACCGCATTGAAAGAAATTTGCACACGCTCGGGTGACCCAATACCTTCTAATGTCGGTCCCAAAAGAAATCTCGATTGTGCAGTAATAAGATACGCCCATGAACTGGCAACCAGGGATGGAATAAAGTATGACACGGTCAGATGCGCATTTGTTGAAGGCAAACCGGCCTATCAAGGTTCCAACTTCACCATGCGCGGTCACATTGAGATTTGTGTAATTAACCCCGCAATGATAAAAGGGTATTTTCTGCCGCGCCCAGTCGAGCATTTTAACCCATTTCTTAGAAAGGTGTTCTTCCCGGGACCAGAAAATACGTCTGCCAGCACCATGCCACCGTTTGCGATCGAGGAACCTCGATCACATATCTATAACTAGCTGAGTGCCATTCACGCCCAGTATTCCTTCATCAACTCCTTCGCCCAGAGCGGCTGCCTGACCGGCGTCTTCGGCTGGAATTCACGGAAGACCGGTTTGATGTCGAGCACCGGCGTCCCGTCGATCGCGTCGAGATAGCGGACGACGATCTTGCGATCCGCATAGCCCACGAGCTCGACTGTGGAGAGGCCCAGACGGTTCGGGCGATCCTTTTTGCGCTGCGCGAAGATACCGGCCACAGGCCAGTCGCGATTCCCCCGCGGGCGGCCCGACCAGACCGTCTCGCGAGGGTCCACCTGGTCGAAAAAAAAGATCACTTCCAGGTGCGAAAACGTGCCGATACCGGCTAAGGCCTCGGAAGGAACGTGCCCGGCAAGCTCGATCTCGGAGACAATGCTGCCCCAGAAATCGTCCGTTGGCGCACGCCGGGAATTGCGCACAAATGCGATGGGGCTTACAACGATATTGGTCATACCCTAAGATAACGATTCCTGCTGGGTCCTATCTGCTCCATCACCGGCCCGATCGACGGGGTGGCCGGGCCACAAGACCCGCTGCATTCACGGAAAAAAGGAAAAATTCGACCGGATGAGCCGGAAATTACCGGCTAAGACGGACCTTTGGGGCGAAAGAATTCCAAACATGCGGCTAAGCTTTTGCTTCTCCCGGTTGCTGGCGGTCGTATCGTTCCTCAGCGCCTGTGGCAAATCGGGTTCGGCCGGCGGCGGCAGGCCGGCCACCGGTGACACCCCGGCCATTGCGATCAATTCCGTGACCCAGGTGCGCGACACCGCGTCGGCCTCGACCTTTGCGTTTGCCATAACGCTTAGCCGGCAGACCACCGACACGGTGACGGTCGACTACGCGACCGCCGACAGCAGCGCATTTGCCGGCACTGATTATAAGGCGGCGTCGGGTACCCTGACCTTTATGCCCGGCAGCAGCGCTGCCACAGTGAAGGTGACGGTGACCCCGGGCAACCTCCGGGCCGCCAACTCGGCATTCCGCGTCGTGTTAAGCAACCCGGTCAACGGAACGCTGAACACTTCGGTGGGCCTCGGCGTCATCCAAAACCAGGGCAGCAACCTGGGCTCCGATCCCACCGGCTACCAGACACCCGCGAGCTATATCGGCTACAAGGCCCTTTGGAGCGACGAGTTCAACGGGTCCGCGGTCAACACCAGCAATTGGCAGTACGATCTCGGGAACAGCGGCTGGGGAAATAACGAGCTCGAGTGCTACACCGATTCCAACACGACGGTCTCAGGCGGATTTCTGACGATCAATATCCGGAAGCAGGATGTCCTGTACAATGGCGTGACGAGCCATTACACGTCGACGCGCATGAATACGGGTGGCGGCAAGTTCTCGTTCCAATACGGGCGCGTCGATATCCGCGCGCGGCTGCCGGTCCAGCCGGGGATGTGGCCCGCGTTATGGTTCCTCGGGAACAATATCGGGACCGTCGGCTGGCCCACCTGCGGTGAGACCGATCTGATGGAGCTTGTCGGGAGCAATCCGCACCAGGTCCTGGGATCGATCCACTGGATGCAGGGGAATGGTCAGGAAGGGACGCTGAATAATTCCTATACGCTCCCCGGCGGCGCGGACTATTCACAGCAATTCCATGTCTTTTCGCTCGTTTGGACGCCGACCCGCATCACCATGTATGTCGACGACCTGCCGTATATGAGCGAGTCGAACACCAGTATCTCCAGCGGCACCTGGCCGTTCAACCAACCGCAGTTCCTCATCATCAACTGCGCCGTCGGCGGCAACTGGCCCGGCCCGCCCACCGCGCAAACGACCTTCCCCGAGACCATGGTTGTCGACTATGTCCGGGTTTTCCAGTAACTTAACGGGCGCAATCACAGGCACAATCACAGGCACAATCACACGCATGAAACAGTTGTTCTTCGCCGCTGCGGCATTGGTGGCCGTCGCCGCGACGCCCGTCGCGGACCATACGCACGTCCCCTCCCAATCGCCCGTCGCGGACCATACGCGCATCCCGGCCAACGCAACCAAGGTGGTCTTCTTCGACGATTTCAATACCGGTCATCTCGACCGCTCGAAATGGAACGTCGTCGTCACCGGCTTCCATGTCAACAACGAACAGCAGGCGTATGTCGACTCGCCAAATACCCTTTTTGAGGAGAACGGCGCGCTCGTCCTGCAGCCCGCTTATGCGCCGGGCTTCGTGACGCGCGACGGCCAGCATTTCGATTTTATCTCCGCACGGATCAATACGAAAGATAAGTTTGACTTCCTGTATGGGCGGGCCGAGGCCCGGATCCGTATCACCGGCGGCGCCGGGCTTTGGCCGGCCTGGTGGATGCTGGGTTATGGCGACTGGCCGGCGTGCGGCGAGCAGGACATCATGGAATTCGTCGGCGAGGCCGACTGGGCCAGTGCCGCGGTGCATGGCCCACACTACAGTGGCGAAACCCCGTTTGTCAACCGGTGGTACTTTCCCGCCGGCGATGACGTGACCCACTGGCATCTCTATGCGGTCGACTGGACACCCGACAGTCTCGTCTTTTCCTACGACGGCCACCGCATGTTCCGCGTCACCCGCGCGATGGCCGAACATTACGGGCCCTGGGCCTTCGACAAAAAGGAATTCCTGATCCTGAATTTCGCCCTCGGCGGCGCCTATCCCGGGAAAGTGAACGGCGTCCAAAAGCCCTACAACGGCCTGCCCGGGTCGACCGTCGACCTGATCAGGGCGCACAAGGCGCGGATGTATGTCGATTGGGTGAAGGTGACGCAGCGGTAGGGCAGGAGGGTGCGCACCAAATGCCTACACACTTCCTTTGACCCATTCCACCGTGACCACCTTCGCAAACTCCGATTCAAGGCTCGCCAGCGCCGTGATGTGCATCAGCTCCGCGGAATAGTTGATACCATCGAGGCCCCGCCGGTTGAAGGTGGCCGTGGCATCGGAGACCACAAAGGTCTCGAAGCCGTAGTTGCCCGCCATCCGCACGGTCGTCGACACGCAATGGTCCGTCGTGAGCCCCGCGATCACGAGCGTGCCGATCGCCAGCGCTTCCAGTTCTTCCTTGAGGCATGTGCCGATAAAGGCGCTGTTCTCTCGCTTCTTGACGACCGGTTCTCCGCCGACGGGCCGCACGAGGTCCTGAAAATCGTTGCCCCGGTTGGAGGCGTGCAGGGGAGACCGCCGGCTGATCGAACAATGTTTGATATGAAAGACGGGAAGCGAAAGGCCTCTCCATACGTCAAGCAGCTCCGCTGCCCGCTCCTCCGCATCCTCGTTGTTCCGCCGCCCGCCCCAATATTCCAGCTCTTCCCACCCTTTTTGTACGTCGACCAGCACGAGCGCCGGACCGTCCTGTCTCGATATACTCATACTATAATAATTGTTCAAAATAGGCGCCGATCTCCCTTTCCCGATCCACGAACTGGAGTTCCAGTATCCAATGCCGCGCGCAGCCATTCGCATCCAACCGAAAGAGATCCTGATGATTGTCAGGGTGGATATCGAGCTCGGGGCTTTGCGGGTCTTCCGGCTGCTCGTGCGGGAATTTGCCGACGATGTGGCCTGCGATCGCGCCGCCGAACTCCCAGCCATACTCCTTCGCTTTGTGAGCCGCGATGTGATACAGGTCCGACGCCCTGACGGAGGTCTGTGACTGGTACCATTCCCGGATCTCGTGCCAGGCTTCTTCCACATTGTCCCTGATGCGCAACCGGTGCGGGTTATCACCCACCACATAGGTCCTGCCGATATCGGCCTCGTATCCATCGACGATGGGCCCCAAATCGATAAAGACGATGTCGTCATCCCCGATCCTGCGGTCCGCCGGGTTATCCGGATAGGTAGCCAGCGTGTTCTTCCCGCTCCGGACGATCTTCTTGTGCCAGTGATGCCCGATATGGAATTTCCTGAGCGCCAGGTCGGTCACCTCCGCATTCAATTCCGCCTCCGTCTTTCCCGCCCTGATGAGACCCCGGTTCTCGACAGCCCTCATCAATTGCAGGGACACCTGTTGTGCATGTAATAATTTTGCGCGTAACATGATCGCCGTGAATTTTACTGCAAATCAAACATCCAATCCGCACACGCGGGTTAATGTAGATTAACCCGGCCTAACTTCTTCTTTAATGAGCTAAGGAATTGCGGCGTCACGCCCAGGTAGGACGCTATGTCCTTTTGCGGAAACCTTTTTGCCGCATAGGGCTTCTTCTGCAGGAATTGCAGATAGCGCTCTTCGGCCGTGGTCGCCAGCGCCTGGTTGATTTGTTCGCGCTGGGCAATAAAGGCGTTTTGGAAGAGGATGCGGAAAAAGCGCTCGAATTTGGGCACTTCCCGGTAAAGCAACTCCAGGTCCGGTTTGCCGATCTGGAGGACTTCCGTGTCCTCGATGGCCTTGATATTGGAGCGGGAGGGCGTCTGCGTCAGCAGGCTGTAGAGGTCGTCCGCCCACCACTCCTCGATGGAAAAGTCGATGACGTGTTCAAAACCTTTCTCGTCCTGGTAGAAAGTCTTGAGGCAACCCCGCGTCACAAAAGATTCGTATTTGCAGATCTCCCCCTCGCGCAGCAGGTATTCCCCGGACATGAAAGAACGGGGCCTCAGCAGTTTGGTGAAAACTGCCGTTTCCTCCGGCGTAAGCGAAATATGGCGGGCGATATTCGCAAGAAGGAGGTCCGGGTTCATGACTGGAGCTTTTTCCTCCCTCCCAAGATACAAACAACCCCCCGAAATCAGCCATATTTGACAACGCTGCGCGCTTAATTTACCGTGTTTATACCTATGGCCGGTGCCGCGGGAATGTTTAAATTTCGGATCCAAAACCATCCCCCATGCCACTCCCCTCCCTCCTCGTCTTCGCCAACACCGACCACGCCATCATCACCTGGCGGTACACACAGCCCATCGCTGATTGCGTGGGCTTCGCCATCTACAAGAAAAAGGCCGGCCAGGCCGACGCGCTCGCCGTCCCCCTTAACAATCGCATCCCTTACGCGGGCCAGAAATTCACGCCTGGCGACCAGCAACCCAGCACGGAATGGCCCTTCCAACGCGTTCTCTGGAGCGACTTCTCTGTCCTGACCGGCGACCAGGTCCAGTATATGGTTGTCCCCATGCTGCTCGACAAGTCGCAGCAACAACCGCGGCTGAACGCGGATCAGCACAACGCCAGCGCCTGGAGTCCCGTCGTCACGATCGGCACCGGCACCACCTACCAGGCATATTTCAACCGGGGCATGGTCTCCTCGCAGTTCTTCGCCCGCGGCCTCACCGAGGTGTCGAAACAGGCGGGTAAAAAGGGCGCAACCGTCAAATCCGTCGTAACCGGACCCGACAGCCCCTTGCGCAGCCTGCTTGGCGGCGCCCTCTCAAAAGAATTGTTCGCCTTGCTGGACGGTATCATCGCCGATGGCAAGACGCAGGTCTACGGCGCGCTGTACGAGCTCAACCAAACCGAGCTGATCGACAAATTGTGTAAGCTCGGCAAACGCGCCCATATCATCCTCGCTAACGGTACCGGCAGCGCGCCGGGGTCGAAGAAGAAGTCAAAAACGGGGGACGAGAACGCCGCGGCGCGGAAGACGATCAAAAAGGCCGGTGTCAACGTCTATGACCGCATCGTCAACGCCTCCCAGCACTTCGCCCACAACAAATTCCTCGTCATCACCGATACCGGGGGCAAGCCCCTCAAGGTCTGGACCGGCAGCACCAACTGGACGGCCAACGGTCTCTTTGCCCAGGTGAACAACGGCGTGCTCGTGAACATTCCCGCCATGGCGCAGAATTATTATAACGAATGGCTGCAGATCAAAGCAGCCGGCGGCGACTATCCCGCCACCTTCATCAATTACAACAAGGCGGCATTTGGCGCCGGTCCCCGCGTCTGGTTCGCCCCCACCCCCGCGCAGGCCGACCTGGCAGACGCCAACAAGCTCATCGACGGCGCAAAGAATGGCATCCTCTTTCTCATTTTCAACCCCGGCCCGAAGAACACCCTTTTCAACACCTTGCAGACGATGCAATCCAAGAACCCGGATCTCTTCATCCACGGCGTCGTCAACCAGGACCCCGGCACCGGCGGCAACAAGTTGATATTATTTCACAAGGGAAAGACGCTAAGCAGTAACTGGGATGATATCATTGCGCAGAATATCAAGGACAATACCTCCTTTTGGACCAAGGAGCCCAAGGAATTGGTGACGATCCACAGCAAGGTCATCGTGGTCGATCCGTTCGGCGCCAACCCCGTCGTGATGACCGGCAGCCACAACATGGGCCCGAAGGCCAGCGGCAAGAACGACGACAACCTCATCCTTCTCTTCGATCCCGCCCTCGCCCGCGAATACGCGGCGAATATCCTGGCGGTATATGACCACTACCGCTGGCGGTACTCCGTGCTGAACAAAGCCAGTAAATTCAAGGGGCTGCAAGCCGATCCCGACTGGATGGCCAACTATCACATCGACCCGGCGGAGACGAAGTTTTTTGGGTGGTGAGGAGGAAAAAAAATCCCCGGGAGCCTTCCATCCCGGGGTGTATTCTATTGTTTGCTACTTCTCAGAGTTACTCCATAACCATTAAACCTTATCCTAAGCCCTAAAGATAGGGAAAATACTTATGTGTTGCATATAGTCCCACAAAATAAATTGCCGGTTTGTGGACCTTCCGCACCTTATGACCGGCCGCGAACAGCAACACATCATTTCCGCCTTTGGCAAACGCCTGCGGGAGATCAGGGAAAGAAACGGGCTCAGCCTCCGGGGCTTAGCGGACCTGGTAGACATGGATCATTCCACTATTCACCGGATCGAAGCGGGCAGGAACAATCCCGGCCTGACGACGATCATTGCGCTCGCCCGCGCGCTCGATATAAATATCGCGGAGCTACTGCACGGGATTTCTTGAGCGGCCAGGCGGAACGACTGCGCGCGGTGTGGTTTTCTTAAAAATTACCAACGATCTCATGGCCTAAAAATTGGAAATTTTGGGTGTAATACGTATATTTGAATGTAAAGTTACACGTGTATGACTACAAAACTGACCTTGACCTTGGACGACAAGGTCATTGAAGGGGCAAAGCGGTATGCAAGTGCCAAAGGTCGAAGTGTTTCCGAATTGGTTGAAAGCTATTTCAAATCCCTGACCGAGCCTGATAAAGGAGCTTCTTCGGAGTTTTCCCCATCTGTAAAGTCACTGATGGGATCATTTAAGGCTCCGGGGAATTTCGACTATAAGAAAATTTTAAAAGAACAGAAACGTCGAAAATTTGAATAAGGCTTTTATCGATACCGATGTCATTCTGGACTTTTTGATTGCCAGGGAGCCGTTTGCGTTAGATGCCGCAAGGATATTTTCTTTGTCTGAAAATAAGCAGATATCTATTTGCACGTCGGGGTTGGTATTCTCCAATGCCTATTATGTGTTGAGGAAACTAGGCACGCACAGGAAGGTTGTCCAAAAGCTGACACAACTGTCAGGACTCATAGCTATTATCGACCTTTCCAAAACCGCTGTTATTCAGGCGTTGGAATCGGAATTCGGTGACTTCGAGGACGCACTTCAGCATTTTGCAGCCTTGTCGGATGGCGTGAGAGTGATTGTCACCAGGAATACCCGAGACTATAAACATAGTCAACTCGCTGTGTTGACGCCGGACCAATATCTGAAAAGCAGGAGTTAGGTATAGATTTGGCCGACCGGTTTGTAGCAAAGCGTACAACATTCAGCGAGTATTTTTGACAAACGCGTTCTCCGCGATCCCGTGCAACCAGGTGCGGGTATTAGCCGAATTTAAAATGGACACAAAGCATTTCAAAAAGTTAACGGACGATGTTCTTTCAGCCTCCGGGTTTTCAAAGAAAGGCACTAACTATTATCGCGAGGGAGAAGACTGTACCTGTAAATGTTGGCTATTTTTTAAGGGGGCTGCACGCTGCCAGTAGTATATTGAAAGATACAGATGGAGATATAAGTCACATAGCCAGGAACAGTTTATTAAGGAGATAATTCTTAAAAATATCGGCGACAAAATTGAACCGGCCTTAAGACCGGGCGGAATAAGATCACTCTTAGCCGAACAGCCGGTCCTGCTCTACCAAACAACACGAGCCGCCAAGGAGTTCCTGGGTGTTTGCTAATTAGCCGCTGATTGCGGGGACCATTGATGTTGTCTTGCGGAAAGTGGCTTACATCCTCTCTAACACGGCCCATATTCACAGTGTCTATTTTTTCGCCCAATGATTTGCGGAATTCTGCCGAGGTAATCGTCTTCTTTTTCCAATCCCCACTGGCAATAGCCCGTTTCAGAAAGTGAAAGAGGCTCATGGTGGAACCTCTTCGGATATACCATTCCATGTCATACCAATCCCGCCCCTTAACATTGTTTTGCCATTTTCGGAATAGCAACGCATGCATTTTGCCGGCAAACAGGTCGGGTAGCGCAAAGCATTTGACATAAAAGGAGAAAGGCCGGGTAAGCAGTTTCTCCCCGATGTCGAACCCTGCCGGGGGATACTTATCCGCAGAGCACTCGCGAGGGAGATATAACTGGGACCCAGGATGTGATTCGCAATTAAGAACACATCGGGCTTTATCTTCGAAATCGCGGGTCCTGCAATATATAAGCCCCTTCTTACCTCTGCCAAAATACCCTTTTTCAAGAGGTGATGAATTTTGTCATTAGGTTGCTGGCAATCCTTAAGCAGCCACTTCATGACATGATGCGGGTTTGGTAAAGCGGCATATTGTTGTATGGAGGGTATTAATTCCATTGTCCAAATGGAGAATAATGACAGGATAATCTGAAATTTATCGGTTTTACTATCAAATTATAACATCCGCGGTAGCACTGATTTAATACCCTCATTCTCCATCCCTTATATATTTGCAAATGCTATTGTCCACTTACTCCCTCTATTCCAGTAGCACCAAAAGCTACAAAATTGTGGTAGAAGCCATCGACAGTCGCGGCAGGATCATCCATATAGACAAAGTGGTACCTATCCAATAGTAGTAGTAGTGAGAACTGCGGTCCGGTCGATTTCAAGAAGCAGCTGAGGGCGGAGAAGTCGATGGACGCGAAGGGTAGCTTGATCAGTTATGTTTTCCGAATTTTCTGGGGTAATAAGTAACGGTAGCCATGAAATATTGGTGAAGCATATTAACCGTTCCATGAGTGAATGAGTAATTGCTCCCGGTATTGATAATCCCTCTGTTCCCGTTCAACAAGTCCAGTGCGGAAAGTTTCAGCTCAAGGTTGTTACCTGACATGAAACGGTAGGCCGCAAAGGCGTTCCAGATAGTAAACCTGTTGACCGGGGTATTTGAAAAGCTGGACCAATTGTATGATAGATTTGAATTTATTGTTAATTTCTTCGTGATATTGATGCCTATGCCAAACCTTGTTAAGGATTGGAGGTCTACAAATTCGACGTTGGAGAAGCCAAACTGTTTTGACCGGTAGTAGGACAAGTCTTGCATAAGATCAAGGGCAATGAAATCCTTGTAAGTATAATACAAGGCAACTGAGTCGGAGGTTGTAAAAGTCTGAGACAAATTAAAGCCCGAATTGTGAATGGCCGTATATCCCAGGTAGCCGGGTGTTCGCATTTTCAGGATGTTGGCACCGGCGTGAAGTTGCAATTGGTGGGCACCGAAAACGAATGCCTTACTCAGGAACATATTTGCGCTTGCATATCTATTGCCGTTGAGGTTCACCGGATAATAGGAGTACCGGCCGGTGGAGTCGATAATAACGCTGTCAGCAACATAATTTTGTACTACTCCGGCGCTCACCCCAAGTCCATAAAAGAATGTGTTGTGTGAACGGTAGTTATCATGGCGAAACTTTAGCGAAAAGTCGTATTTTTTTGTCGGTTGGAGTGCGGAGTTGCCCTCACGGGTATTGTAGATATTCGAGCTGTCTACTAACGGGAATCGCTGCTCAGGGGTAGGATAAGCTGCCGAACTGTTGAAATTGAGGTTGTATTGATCCACGAATTCCCCATATTGAAAATTTGAATACGCCAGGGTGGCCCCGGGCAGAAAGGACCGATATAGGGCAGTATAATTTTGGAAGGAATGGTTCGATGTGTTGGAACTGTAATAGAATTGGCCGGTGGCGTCTACAAAGAAGGAAAATTCCTTTTGATAGCGGTTTGCCAGGACATTAAGAAAATACCTCCCGACGTGGAGCTTAGGCGTTTCGGTCACTTCATTATACCGGGCAACATAGCTAAGGTATGGATTGGGATTATAAAAGCCGGTCACCGTATCCTTGTCTTCGATAAGATTATTATGGTGTTCGTCATCCCAATCGAGATCGTTCCGTATTTGCAGCTGGAACCTTGACAGGATCCGGTTATCATGGAATAGCCAGTTTGAAAGGTCTCCCAATTGCAGTGAAAAAGCTTGTCGAAGGCCATTTATTCTATTATTGTATGATCTGTCATAATACCGGTTCAATGCCGGGTCCGCGGAATTGGAAAAATTCGTCCTCAGCGAGCTGTCCAGGTGGTCCGAGGATATCGCAGGTGCATACACAATATTCCAGTTGGACAACGACGGCGCATCATTACGCAGGCCGTGATGGCCATACATCACCTTGAAAGAATACTTGTACGCCTCCGAAGTACTGCTATCCTGTTCCTGGTCGCTGCTTAGCATTTCCTTTTGGTTGTTGAATTGGGTATTCTGCTGGGTATTTTGAATATTGTTATGTCTGCCGTCAAAAGAACCTTCAAACGTCAGAGAATCCTGATAGGTGAGTTTGCCATAGTGCGAGCGGACATTAAAGTCGGTAAGATCGCTCCGCATGTTGTCATAGTTATTTTGTTCGAGTGAGCTATCGATCCCAATGGCGGTTATGGCGGAAGTATTTTTGATTATGTTGCTGAGGTTATGGTTCAGGTAGGAATTGATGCTAAACCGGTTTTGCTCATAATCGTTATAGCCAGGAATGAAATCGTGTGAGTACATCAATCCACCTGATGCAGGTTGATTGCTGCCCGGAAGGTTGAAATCCGGCTGGTATTCAACCTTGGCCGTAACGCCTTTATACGTTCCGTTCCTGAGAAATGCATTGAAGTCGCCAGCCACCTTATTTACATTATTGGTCTGGCCTCCGATTGCCAGTTGATCTTTTTGAGTAAATGCACTGCTTGTTGCGCCCGCATCATACCGGTCGTTGGAGCCTACGCCTGTGGAGAACATGCCGAAATATCCCGAGCGCAAGCTTTTTCTCAGCTTGAGATTGATCGTGGTGATCGAATCATAAGGGTTATTCGGGTCCACGCTTTCCTGGTAAACCTGAACTAGATCGATTGCATTTTTGGGGATATTTTGCGTTGCCACGACAGCGTCGCCGCCAAAGAATGGTTTGCCATTCACCAATAGCTTGCTGATCGGCTTCCCATTTACTGTGATGGTACCGTCCCCCCAAACGATCACACCGGGAAGCTTTTTCAATAAGTCTTCCGCCACCGCATTTTTATCCAGCGCGAAGGCTGCCGCGCTGAATTCAAGTGTATCGCCGTGCATACGCACCGGGGGGGGTGTGACTACCACACTGTCTTCGGTAGCCTTGTCGTTCCGATGCAGGTTAATCTCGCCAAAGTTAACCGTCTCCTTGTCTGGCGTGATGGTGAACGTCCGTGAGCCGGTCTCATACCCGATATAGGTGATCTTCATTTGGAGCCGGATATCGATCGGCAAGTTGCCAATCATATATTCACCCAGTGAGTTTGTCAGGGTGTATGCAACGAGGCTGGCGTCACTCTCCCGGTAAACGGAAACCGTTGCTGCCTGCATAAAGTAGTTCAGGGAGGAATCCCGTACCGATCCATGGATCGTGCCCACAAGGGTACTGTCCCTTTTTTGGGCATGCCCCGTAGATCCGATAGTCAGACAAGCCACACCAACCAGGAAACGGGCATAGATTGACATCGGCATTCATTAAAAATTTGGCTTAAATCTGGCGCGAATGATCACTGGGTTATCGTTCCTGGTCGGGTCGATCCTCAGCATAAAAGAAGATGGCATTTGTCCCTCGATCCGGCTGAACAGAAAGAAAATACTAGTGGTTAATGATAATTTATTCATAGCTAAAGTTTGAATTACCGTAATAGTTGCGCTGTAAAGAAAAACACTTACAAAGAAACTTTTTGAATTGAGCACGTTGTAATTACAGAATATTCCTAAATTTATGTAAATATTGTTAACCATTAATTGAAGCCTTATGAGTCCGAAGAACTTATTTTCCAGGTCCGCCCTACAATTCACATTTTCACCTCCCCGGACATTTATCATTTCTCTCCATTTTAGATACGGTACAGGTCTAAGATCTATTTAAAGCCAAAACCCAAGAATTATGAGATACGTTGTTTTTGGTGTTGCGTTTTTGTTATTTGTATTTGCCGCTGTATCATATTATATAAAGAAGAGATCGCCGGGTCCCCCAGCCCCGGTAGATTTGATAGAAACGACAATCAGGTTTTCGACCAAGCTCCTGGACGTGGGTGAGAAGAAACTGAATACATCTGTTCAGGGTAATTTTATAGTTTATAACACGGGTCGCAGCAATCTCTTTATCGAGGGTGTATTGCCGGATTGTCATTGTACAGTTGCCAACTATTCCAACGCGGCGATTGCACCGGGGGACTCCGGTGTGATCACGTTGAAATATGATTCAACGCGGCGCGGCCCCTTTCAATCGTCGGCGGAGGTCGCTACTAATTCCAAACCGTCGCCTACACTGATTATTTTTAGGGATATGTGGAATGAAGGACTCGAAACGGATCTGCTGCGCCTGTAGTAGCGAATGAATTTATGTCTAAAGACCCGGTTTCAATTTGAACTGGATGATTACGGAATTGTCGGATCTATTTCCGCTTTTGAAATATTGCTCCAAGGCTTTCGGGTATGCCACTTTCTTATCGAGGCTGCTTTTTACGGAAAACAATCTGAACCCGGGAATAGATGAAAAGATATTTCCTTTATAGATGGCTTCAATTTTCTGAATTTGACCGGATAGAATAGGCAAAAAATAGGAGCTGCTGTCCGCAGTAACCCGAGAAAAGGAAATGAGGGTGCCACTATGAAGGCTGTATGCAAAATTGTAGTCGGCACTTTCTGAGGTTCGACGACTAAAAGCGGAAAATAGCAGGTATTCTCCGTATTTGTAGCCCCTTTCCAATGCCGTGAATGTGGACTTGTAGCCGGGGTTAAGATACGCATTTTGGGCCCTGATGGTGCGATATGCCGCGTCCGTAGAAAAATTTACCGGCAGCGAATATAACAAGGGGAAAATGAACCGATATTTGATTACAATACCCGTATCATTTAGTTGATAAATGGTATAATCGTAAGGTAATGAGAACATGCAGGACCCTGCCTCACCGGAAAAGTTAAAAGTGTTACCTCCTATGTTGAACTCACCGTCCTCGTTCCTGGCGTTGTAAGGATTTAGATTTTTTGTAATGGAGTCGTAGCCTTTAGAATAAGCGAGGTCATAAAGTGTATGATCGGAGGGCTCTAGACGCGCTTTTCGACGTCTATTGTATAATATGTTCCCACCTGAAAAAATATAAAGGGAGAGTATCTCTTCCGGACATGGCTCCTTTCGCAGAAACTTCCCGTTCCAATCATAGATCAATAGACCTTTTGCATAGTTGTTTGTGACTATAATCTCCTTTGCCAGGCGATCTACCGCAAAATAATAGAAATACTTGTCAATGCCACCGGTAGTTACCTTATAGCGAAATGTTCCATTGCGGTTAAAGAACAGCATCGAACGGCCACTGATATCGAGAATGATTAAAAGAGAGTCTGTCACTTCCAGTTGGTCTATGGAGCCAAAAAGACTTTCTTTTGTTGTTTCCAGTGGGATGAATATGATCGAATCGAAGATCTCCGTGGAGGTACCTCCGCGGGAATTGTCAGGATCGACATGTAAGGTAATCGTCTGCTGTGCCAGGAGCGAGTACCTAAATAAGATAGGGATTACCGTTAGCAAATATTTTTTCATAAGAGGTTTTATGCAATTTAGAGACTATTTTTAACATACAACTATGACTCCCTAACGCACAATGTTATCGGTTGAAAGTAAAGAGTTAAAATATGTCCTTATAAAATATATAATAAAATTTGTCGCCAAAGAGCGATTTCAATAACTTACTGTTTCTTCTGTTAACCATAAATCTTCCAGTCATGAAGAAGACCTTATTAAGATTGGCCACCATCGGCCTTTCCCTTGGAGCTTTATTTTTTTCCTTCTCGTCCGGCAACTCAAACCATTTAATTCAGTCCGCAAACGCTGAGGAACTCGCGTGGCAGCTCGACAAGTTGCCCTGTCCGCAAGGTGGGGTCACCTACGTATGCGGTCCAGGGAGCAATCCGTATTGCGTCGGTATTCCCTGTAATTAATGATTGATGACGGCGGAGTGTGTTATTGAGTGGGACACTCCGCTATTTTTCTACATTAGCCTGTTGATGGGCAGGAATGCCTTTGCTATCCCCGCATGTATGATTATTTCTTCTTATGTTACTGATTAAAGTAATAGAGAGCCGTCTGGTCTATCGCGCTATCGTTTATTCGGCCTTAGTTTTAACGGTGTCCTGCACAAGAATCAGGAATGGCTTTATCGAGGAAGGCGCGCCTGTCGTGATCAATCTGGATTCGAGCGCAAGGCACTATTCGTTGGCCAGTTTGGTCGATAGTGTCCGGGCTATCAGTCTTGAGACAAATAATAATTCGATTATATCCGATCCCGTCTTTGTGAAGCAGATCATTTATAAAAACAACCGATATTTTGTCTTCGATGACAAATTTTATGCCATTAAGGTCTTTGATTCGGAAGGTAAATACCTGTA
Source organism: Puia sp. (assembly GCA_035572015.1). Lineage (GTDB taxonomy): Bacteria > Bacteroidota > Bacteroidia > Chitinophagales > Chitinophagaceae > Puia. The sequence continues at coordinate 21,684 of DATNBP010000079.1, forward strand.
CGATCTGTGTCGGCTCGGCCTCGGAAAGGGAGAGTCTCTGCATATAGAGGACATCGAATTTGATTGTTCCCGCAATTTAGTGATGGTATTATCGAACCGGCCCATGAAGATCCTCGAGTTCTCGCTTGATGGTCATCTGGCCAAAGAGCAAACTTTGAATTTTTTTGCATCTGGTTTTGCGTTCCCGTCCGTTGACCGAAGGATTTTCTATATTAATCAAAACAGAAGCGAGGTTTCAAGCAACAAGAATATCCTTTTGACGGACTCCAATAATGTCGTGAAATCCAGAATGTTTGATTTCCCAAAAAATATCCACGCGACATCCTATTTCTCAGGAGGCCTTTATTCAACCGGACAAGGGATATTTTTCAATCCGGTTTTTTCGGACACGTTTTACCGGATGACCGGTGATACGGCGAAGCCGGCTTATAAAACCAATTATTCCTCCAGAAACATTCCACCAGGCACGCCCGAGATTGAAATAGACAAGAATTTAAAGCACTTTAGTTTTCAATACACCACATTTGCGACCTATCGGGACTATATCGGTTTCAACTATTTTGGCGGTATCAGATCTGCCGCTTTTTTCAACACCCGTTCCGGCAGAACCGTGACCAGTGACATCCTGTCCGACAGCCTGAATATACTTTTCTCCAATTCAATGTTTGAAAATGATGGAAAATTGGTTATGGTATTGGATCTAAACAGCCTGGCAGGGTTTCTTCAGCGAAACGCTAAGGCGATCCAGCAACGGTTCCCGGCCATTTATAAGCACATACATGTCCCGAATGCCAAGCAGAATCCTTTATTGTTGGAATTCGTATTAAAGGAAATTTGACTTTTCATGGGATTCTCTATTCAAAACCGCTACAAAGTAGGGGAAGCTTTCAAATACGTCTGCGAAATAGGCAATACTATAAGGCCTTGCCCAAACGTCCGCATTGAACTCGAATTCGACGACTAGGCCAAGATTTCCATAAAACTTTTTCGTACATGCGACTCTTATTTTGCAATTTTGCGGTTTCCTCGATTGACGAATCGAAAATGTAAAGGCGAAAATAGTTTTTCCTACCTCCCCGAAGCTATAACCTATCAATTTATCGTAGGCTGTTTGATCAGTTAAATCGCAGTACCATCCGCTACTTTGAGTGTGGAAACAGCTTGAGTCTTTATCTAAATGGCCATCTACAGTGACAGTCTTATAATTGTCCCCGTTGGGAGTTTTTTTGAAATCTAGATTTAACATGAGGAGCGGCCTTAACGCTAAGCTACCCATTTTACCCGAACTGCTCCAAAAACTGCCCCAAGCCCCTCAAAAAACGGCAAAACCCGCAACTGGCACGGGTTTTAAAATAATTTGATGAACCTAAAAACCGCCTTCGCTAAAGCTTCGGCGGTTGACAGCGGAGAGAGCGGGATTCGAACCCGCGATACCCTTTCGAGTATACACACTTTCCAGGCGTGCTCCTTCAACCACTCGGACACCTCTCCAATTATAGCCGCGTCGCCGCTCGACTTATCGTCGAAACCCGAACCCAGCGACCCTCGAAACCCGACTTTCACCAGGCTCATAAAGGGCCGCAAAAATACCAAATCCCTCTTTACCTTCCGAATAATTTTTCTGCGTTCGCCGTGGTCACAGCGGCTACTTCCTCCGGCGAAATGCCCACGGCCGCGGCTATCTTGTCCACCACGAAACGAAGATACGCAGACTCATTCCGCTTCCCCCTGAACGGCACGGGCGCGAGATAGGGCGCGTCCGTCTCCAGTACCACATTGGAAAGGCCGACGGCCGCCAACACCGCACCCAGCTGGGAATTCTTGTAAGTCACGACACCCCCGATGCCCATAAAAAACCCAAGCCCGGCGATCTCCCGCGCCTCCTCCCCGGAACCGCCAAAACAATGGAACACGCCGCGCAGCGCGCCCTTCTGCATCTCCCGCACCACGGCAATGCTCTCCTTCATCGAATCCCGCGAGTGGATCACGATCGGCAGGCCGTGCTCAAGCGCCCACCCGATCTGTGTCCGAAAAGCGACATACTGTTGCGCCTCGAAACTGCGGTCCCAGTAGAAATCCAGGCCGATCTCACCCACCGCTGCCCAGGAACGCTGCCGCAGGTCCTCCTCGACGATTTTTAGCTCTTCTAAGTAGTTCTCCTTAATGGAAATGGGGTGGACGCCGGTCATTCCGAAACAAACGCCGGGGTGCGCGGCCTCGAGCGCCAGGAGGGAATCGCGTGAGGAGCTATCCACCATCGGCAGATAGAACCGTTCAACCCCTTCTTTCTCAGCCCGCTGGAGCATCTCCTCGCGATCGCGATCGAATTCCTTGCTATAGAGGTGACAGTGTGTATCAATTAGTTTCATAGTCAAATATCAACGATATACCCGGAAGCGGGTATTTTAACGGTTTTTTGGCTTGCCGCCGGCCGGGAGTCCCCCAAAACCCCTCAATTTCAGAACTTTCGTCAGTCGGCCTGCCGATTTTACTTTGCACGTATCAAAAAAAGATTTACCTTCATACCAGTTTTCATAGGGTACGGATTAAAAACGGGCCAGGGTGTCTACCCAGGCCCAATTTTATTTTGTGTACGAATTGCCTCAAAACGATACCCCTCATTGCTGAATTTCTCCAACACCAAAGGTAGCGCTACCCTCAATCGTTCGAATGCTTTCTCACTGTCGTGGAAGACCACGATCGACCCTGCTTTCCCATTTTGGTACACATTCCGCGCACAGTGCTCGCCGGTCAGCGCGACATCGAAGTCCGCACTCAGGACATCCCACATGACGATTTGGTAGTGGAAGGGAGCGGCCCGCAAGACCCGCGATTGCAGCAGCCCGATGCGCCCATACGGCGGGCGGAACAGATCGCTGTCGATACGCTTCGCGGCCTCGCGAACATTGTCGACATACCGCTTCCCATCGACCTTCCATCCGTTGAGATGATTGTGCGTGTGGTTCCCGACGCGGTGCCCGTCAAGCAGGATGCGGCGGTATAACTCCGGTTGTTCCTCGACGTTCTTCCCGATACAAAAAAAAGTCGCCCGTGCCCCGTACTTCTTCAACTCCTCCAGCACAAACGGCGTGGCGACCGGATTCGGTCCGTCGTCGAAGGTCAGGTAGATCGCTTTTTCCTCTCCTGAAACCCGCCAGACCAGCCTCCCGTATAGTTTCAGCAGCCACCACGGCGTCTTGACAAAATACCACATCACTTAAGGCTTGAACTGTATAAATGTATTGACATGCACCACGCGGCCCTGTGAGCGAAAGACCTCGCCATAGTCCTTTACGAAGTCCGCCTGCGACTTCTCGTTGGACAGCAGTCTGTCCGCATATTTTTTCACGCCCGGCGTGCTCAGTGTCACCGGCGCGCCATTGGTCAACGCCCCGTCGATATACCCGCGCAACAAGGGTTCGAGCTGGTGGTAGAATAAATAGGTCCCGTCATACACATCGCTTCCGATCACCTTATCCCCCGACACGGCGACGAAGCCCACGATCGTGCTGTCCGTGTGCCGGAACTTATCCATAAAAAATTTGAAATAGTCTTCTCCCTTCAGCACGTATTTCTTGTCCTTGAACCGGGATTCGTAGGCAAGCGTCTTGTTCCTGAAGCCGCCGGCCTGCAGTTGCCGGTCCACCTCCCGCCATAACGTCACCTGGTTCCCGGACGAGTCCAGTATGTTACGGAGATCAGTATTCGCGTAGTTACCGTAACCGAACTTCTTTTCCTTGTTGCTCCAGCGCCCTTCTTCCACACACATCACGGGGACATATTGGTCTTTGTCGGAGGGATCCAGGATCGTGTCCCTGACGATCATCCGGTCCTGTCTTCCGCCGGTAACGACCTCGCCACCGCCGATATAAATGGATTTATTGCTTTTCGTATTGAATCGCAGCCAGTGGACATTTTCGAACGAGGTCGTCCCGCGCTCGGTAACGGTCACCAGGCCCTTGCTCAACGCTTCGCCCAGCGGCACCACTTCGGCACCGGTCCCCGCAGGTCCGCCGCCGCCGCCTTTTTTCCGGACAGGATAAATTTTGAGATTTTTATATTGCCAGGCGCTGTCGTAGTCGACGTACACCGTTTCATAGGTCAGCTGTGCAGAGGCCGACAGCATGAAAAGCAGCAGGCAGAAGGTCAAAAGACTTCTCGCGGTTCGATAACGGGTGGTACTCATGCTTTAGTATCTTTGCAGCCTATGGCCAGAAAAGTCCGAGTCCGATTTGCACCCAGCCCGACAGGCGGCCTGCACCTGGGCGGCGTCAGAACCGTCCTCTACAACTATCTTTTCGCCAGGCGCCACGGCGGCGACTTCATACTCCGCATCGAAGATACGGACCAAAGCCGGTACGTGCCCGGTGCGGAGCAATATATCTTCGACTCCCTGGCCTGGTGCGGTCTCGAACCGGACGAGGGCCCCCACAAGGGCGGCGCGTTCGGGCCCTACCGCCAGAGCGAACGCAAGGCGCTCGGCATCTATGAAAAATATGCGAAACAATTGCTGGAGCAAGGCCACGCGTACTACGCGTTTGATACGCCGGAGGAGCTCGACGCCATGCGCGAGAAATACAAAACGCCGGAGAACCCGAGCCCGCAATACAATTTCGCCATTCGCCACAAGATGAGGAACTCGCTTCACCTTCCGCCGGACGAGACGCAAAAGCTCCTGGCATCCGGCACGCCGCACACCATCCGCATCAAGCTCGAGCCCAACCACGATGTCCATTTCACCGATATGATCCGCGGCGCGGTGACGTTCTCCACCAACGGTGTGGACGACAAAGTGCTTCTCAAAACGGACGGCATGCCCACTTACCACCTGGCTGTCGTCGTCGACGATTACCTGATGCAGATCAGCCATGCTTTCCGCGGTGAGGAATGGCTGCCCAGCGCGCCTGTCCATATCCTCCTTTGGACCTGGCTATTCGGCGTCGACAAAATGCCGCACTGGGCGCACCTGCCGCTCATCCTGAAGCCCGACGGACACGGCAAACTCAGCAAACGGGATGGCGACCGTCTCGGCTTCCCCGTCTTCGCGATGAATTGGACCGACCCCAAGACCGGCGAAACGGCGACTGGCTTCCGGGAGACGGGCTTCCTTCCTCAGGCGTTTGTCAACCTCCTTGCGCTCCTTGGTTGGAACGACGGGACGGGCCAGGAGCTGTTCACGATGGACGAATTGCGCGAGAGTTTTTCGATGGACCGGGTGCACAAGGGCGGAGCGAAGTTCGATTACGAAAAGGCGAAATGGTTCAACCACGAATGGATCAAATGGCTTCCGGCCAGTTCCTACAGCGATCTCGTGCGAACGTTCTTCCACGAGCAACCCGCGACGGAGACTGCTGCGGAACGGGAGCTCGCCGAGCCTGACAAGGAAAAATTCGAAAAGGTGCTCGACCTGGTGAAGGAGCGCTGCCACCTGCTGCCGGATTTCGTGCAGCAGGCAGGATTCTTTTTCCACCGGCCTGCAACCTACGACCTCGATTCGATCCGCCCGAAATGGAACGAAGCGAAGCAAGTCTTTTTTGCCGAACTGATCCGCCAGCTGGAACTCGGGACGACCTGGGAGGCAGGCCCGCTTGAAACCAGTTTCAAAGAAATGGCCGCGGCCAAGGGCATCAAAGCCGGTGAGCTGCTCGCGCCGCTCCGCATCATGCTGGTGGGCGGGAAGTTCGGACCGCCGGTCTTCGAGATCGCCGCGATCCTGGGCCGGGAGGAGACGATCGGCCGGATCAGGCACGTGCTCGGGATGCTGTAAGTCCCTGCCACCGCGTCGATGCGCCAACCTTCCGGGTCATGCCTTCATCTTCCCCCACCGCAGCGCCGCCGGCGCCCGGCATATCCCTTGCATTCTGTACCTTCGCGCCATAACCGAATTGCATGCCTGACAACAGACCATCCGATCCTAAAAGCACCGGCGGCTCCGGGGTCGACCGGCCCATCCGGGTCCTCGTCGCCAAAGTCGGACTCGACGGCCATGACCGGGGAGCCAGGGTCATCGCGACGGCCCTGCGGGATGCCGGGATCGAAGTCATCTACACCGGCCTTCGCCAGACACCCGAAATGGTCGTGAACGCCGCCTTGCAGGAAGACGTCGACGCGATCGGCATCAGCATCCTCAGCGGCGCCCATATGACGGTTTTTCCGAAAGTGATAGAGCTGATGAAACAGAAAGGTATGACCGATGTGCTGCTTACCGGCGGCGGCATTATCCCCGAAGAGGACGCGCAACAACTGCAGCGGGCCGGCGTGGGGGAGCTTTTCCCCCCCGGGACCCCGACCAGCGAGATCGCCGATTATATCCGGGACTGGGTGCGAACCCACCGGGAATTCTAAAAATTCAACCCGATGTATAAGACACTTCTAACCGACCTTACAGACAATATCCTCACGATCACCATCAACCGGCCGGACAAGATGAACGCCCTGAACAAGACGGTCATCAAGGAACTCGACGAGGTCGTGGCCGAGATCTATGCCAACAAGGATATCCGCAGCGCCATTATCACCGGGGCTGGCCCCAGAGCTTTTGTGGCCGGCGCCGACATCAGCGAATTCCAGGAACTCAGCAAGGCCGACGGCGAAGCCCTCTCGGCCAGGGGCTCGGATGTCTTTTTCCGAATTGCGTCCTGTCCCCGCCCCATCGCAGCGGCAGTAAACGGTTTCGCGCTCGGCGGCGGATGCGAGCTCGCGATGGCTTGTCATTTCCGGCTCTGCACGCCCAACGCCAAATTCGGACAGCCCGAGGTCAACCTGGGCCTCATCCCCGGCTATGGCGGCACCCAACGCCTGACCCAGCTGATCGGAAAAGGTCGCGCCCTCGAGATCATGCTCACCGGCCGGATGATCGAGGCCGCCGAGGCGCATACCCTGGGCCTGGTCAACTATGTTGTTGCCGAACCGAACGACCTCCTCACCGAGACACGCAAGATCCTGACCGTCATAAACGAAAAGGCGCCGCTCGCGGTCGGCCGCATCATCGAATGCGTCAATATCGCGGCGGGCGACGGCTTCAATTATTCCGGCAACTGGGAACCGGCCCCCTTCGGCGGGGACGAACCTGTGGCGGAACCCCTCAACGGCTTCCAGCGCGAGCAACAAGCTTTCGGGGAATGCTTTTCCACTTCCGACATGAAGGAAGGCACCTCGGCATTCCTCGAAAAGCGGAAGCCCGTATTCAAAGGAAAATAGGGGCACCGGATCCGGCGCCCCCATAGAAAATAAAACGCTCTGGCCCGTTCATCCGATCGGGATCGCCGTGACTGCGCGCTCCTTGCCGGCGACGAGCGGCAGACTAACCTCGAGCACCCCATCCACGTACTTTGCCTGGATCTGGCTCGCGTCGACCGACTCATCCAACGTAAAACTGCGCACGAACCCTCCCCGGCTGTACTCCCGGTGCACCCAATCCGGTCGCGGGAACCCGTCCGGCGGCGAGTACGAGATGATGAGCTCATTTCCCTGCAGCCCGATCTGAAAATGCTCCCTGATCCTGCCCGGTGCAAACACCAGCATCTCGTAGCTGTTGTCCGTCCGGTAAATGTTGACGGCGGCTCGTTGATTGGATCGGGCATACAGGTGCCGTCCACCCCTGCCCTCCTGGCCCCCAAAATGCTGATGGGGCTGGCCTTTTGCGGCCCATTCCTGGTAATTCATGTTTTTACCTTTTAGCGGTTAAAAAATAATGATGCTATACGGATAGACGGATGACCCGGAAAAATATTTTAACTTGATTAGCAATGACACGGCTGACCTTCCTTTTGTTCCCGGTGTTCGCGACTTTCGCCGCGCAATCCCTCGCCGTCCAAACCCCGGCCGGCCAAACCCCGGCCCCACAACCCATCGCCGCGCAAACACTCACCCCCACGTTCCTCCATTACACATTGAGGATCGACAGTTCCGACCTTACGGGCTACGACATAACCATCCGCATCTACCATCCGCCGGCGCATTTCCGGCTTGCCATGGCTACACACCCCGAATACGACGACCGCTTCTGGCGGTACGTCCGAAACTTCCATACGGAGGCGCCGGCAACATTCTACCGCGAGGACAGTGCGGTCTGGACAATCGACGCCGGCGGCGACAAGAACCAGGCCGGTGGCATGGCGCCGTCCCACGAAAAGCCCCGGGTCATCGACATGGTCCAGGTCAGGTACCGGGTTGAACTACCGCCGCCGGCTCCCATTCATTTTTCACACCGGCCCTTTCTCCGCGGCGCCGGCGGGCTTGTGGGCGACCTGCATTCCTTTATGTATCTCGTCGACGACTCCCAGGCGCGGTGTGTGCTGACACTTCAGCTCCCGGTTGGCTGGCAGGCCGCCACCGGCCTCGATTTACCGCCGCCACCTGCGAAAGACGCTCCGCCGCCGGTCCTTGCCATCATCGATCCCATGGGCGGCGAGGCGCATTGGATAAAGGAATTTGTCGCCCAATCGGCGGCCGAATTGCTCGACGCCCCGATACTCGTGGGCCACCTGCTCGAGTGGAACTTTACGGAAGCCGGTATACCGCACCGGGTTGTCTACTTGCCGGCTTCTCCCGCGGCCATCGATTCCGTGAGCCCGATGCCTGGCCGACTGGCTTGCGTTCCCGCTATTATCCGTGCGACCGAAGACATTTTTCATGGCTTTCCCTATCACCGGTATCTTTTTTTGTTTGAAGACAGTACCGAGGGCGCGCTGGAGCATGGCAATTCCTTGACGATCGGTGCCTCGGGGTCGCTCATCGCTTCGCCAAGGTCATATCTGTCCGAAGAAATTGCGCACGAATATTTTCACACCTGGAACCTGGTGACGATCCGGCCTGCTCCCTACGTGGAGCTCAACTATGGCCCGCAACAACGATCCCCCGGTCTCTGGTTCAGCGAGGGCTTCACGATGTTCTATGCCGACCTCATTTGTCGCAGGGCCCACTTGCCAGTCGAAGACTCCACGCGTATCGATCATCTGGTTTCGCTCATCTCGCGGTACTACCGCGACACCGGCAACGCCGTCCTATCTCCTGCACGGGTCAGCCTGGCATCCAATCTTCAGCCCGGCGCGCTGGACGACTATGGCGCCAGTACGCATCTCCAGGGTGAATTGCTGGGCGCCTGTCTCGACATGCTGATCCGTGACGCGACCGACGGCCGCAACAACCTCGATGACCTGATGCGGGAAATGTACCGCCGTTTTACCGGTGGGCGTCGATTTACCGACCGTGATGTCGAGGCGGCTGTCACGGCAATTTGCGGCCACGATGCCGCCCGGAGTTTTTTCGGAGATTATATAACGCGTGGAAAGCCGATCGATTTTCGCGTCTGGCTCGGTCTCCTGGGTCTCCGGTTAGAACACAACCAGCAACCGGCTACCGATGCCCGGGGCCGGCCCTTGCCCGATATGCGCATTTATCCCTGGATCGGCCGCGACGACACCAGACTCCGGATCGGCATCACGAATCCGCGCAGTTGCTGGGCGCATGCCGGGTTGCATACGGGCGACATCATCGAATCCGTCAATGGCAGCCCCGTGCATACCCGCCAGGATTTTCAGGTTGTATTGCGCGGAGTCCGGGTCGGGGACGCCCTTGCAGTGATCGTCAATAACAGGCGCGGAATGGTCCGCCATATCGTCCACGTCACAGGCTACAGCATTCCGGTCATTCAGATCACTCCGGATCCTGCGGCAACTCCCAAACAAAAGCGACTCTTCGGCCAGTGGATGAGCGGGACTTAATTACCGCGAATTCGTACCATTTAATCCCAACACATCCGCTTGCTCCCCGCCCGGGCGCCACACCTCTCCCACCCCGCCGCCACACACCCCGTCGCGAGGCCCCCCGTGGCCGCGCCTCCCCTCGCGCCGGCGCCCCAAAATAAATTTGCGTAACCCAAGAGTTACCTATATCTTTACGTAACCCACAGGTTACCTATCATTCCGATCCAAAACACAATTTCATGCAAAGCGCCATCCATCAAAACTGGTTCTTTCCCCAACCGCCCGAAGAAGTCTGGGACTATTTGACCAAACCAGAGTTGCTCGAGCAGTGGCTGGGGCCAAGCGATTTTCAACCCGTCGTGGGCCACAAGTTCCGCTTTACCAGCCCCTACGGGAATCACTCCTGGTGCGAAGTGCTCGAGGTCCTGCCGTGCAGGCGGCTCGTATATACCTGGCAAAAGAATTCGGCAAGGGGCGACAAGCCATTCACCTCCACGGTCACCTGGACGCTAACCGCCAGGGATAACGGCACCGAGTTGCAGCTGCTGCACGACGGCTTCTCCGTCGCTGAAGACATGGAGGCACACAAGAAAGGTTGGAACATTTGCCGGGAACAACTCGCAGCACGCCTCGCAACCATTACCCAATGAGCGCCATTACCCCCGACGCGTTCCAGGTGATCGCCGATCCGAGCCGCCGCGAAATGTTGCGTCTGCTGTCGAAGGGCAGTATGACGATCAACGTACTCGCCGGCAATTTCGAGATGAGCCGCCCCGCCGTCTCGAAACACATAAAACTGATGCATAACGCGGGTTTTATTTCCATCACCGATATCGGCCGGGAGCGGCACTGCACGCTCAGGCAAGACGGGTTCAACGAACTCCGGGAATTTATCGGGTCCTTCGACAAGTTCTGGAGCCAAAAATTGAAGAAACTGGAAAACCTGCTGCAGCAGAGAGCGAAGTCGAGGTAGCTACTCGGAACGGAGCGTCTGCGCCGGTTTTTGCACCGCGGCCCTCACCGCCTGCACCGAGACCGTCAGCAGCGCGACAACCAGCGCGGCGAATCCCGCCAGGCCAAATACCCACCAATGGATCGGCGTGCGATACGCATAGCCGCCCAGCCATCCCGTCATCAGCCACCAACCCACCGGGAAGGCCACCAGACAGGCGAATAATACCCACTTTACAAAGTCGCGCGACAACAGCGCAAACACGCCCTGCGTCGACGCTCCGAGCACTTTTCGGATGCCGATCTCCCTGGCCCGCCGCGACGCGCTGTAGGCTGCCAGGCCGAACAGGCCCAGACAGGAAATAAAGATCGCCAGCATCGTGAAGATCGCCGCGAGCCGCCCCATCAGCAACTCCGTCTTGAACAGCCGGTCAAGTTGTTCATCCATAAATTGATACTGGAAGGGATAACCGGGGTTGTCGCGTTTCATCACCTCCCCCACCCGCGCCATCGCGGCGCCAGGATCCACGCCTGGTTTCAGGCGCACGGTGAGAAAATTGGCATTTTCCGGGCCGCCATAAATGACCATCGGGCCCGCAGACGCCAGGAATGCATTGTTATAGACGAAATCATGGACGATCCCGATGATGGTGAGCGTGCGGTCGCCAAAATGGACGACATTCCCCGGTTTGGCATAGTCACCCATCAGTTTCGCCATGCTTTCGTTGATCACGATATTGTTGTCCTCGGCATGCGTGTCGTCCCGGAAGCCGCGGCCGGCCACGATCTTCATTCCTTCCGTGGCAAAATAACTTGCCGTTACCTGCTCGTTTTCGATGTTCAGGTGAGAGATCGCCGCAGGCTTGCCCGGCCATTGGTAGCCATCGGCGGACCACCACCCCACCAGGACGACATCATTCATGCTCAATGCCGTATTCCCGACAACGCCCGTCTCCAGCAGATCGGCCCGGATCGCCTGATAGTGCGGCTGGATCGCGCCTTCCACAGGGATCGAAAAGAGATTGCTTTGATCGAAGCCCCAGTCGCGCGTGCGGACAAAGCCCACCTGTTGATATACGATCGTCGTACAAATGATGAGCAGTATGCTGATGGTGAACTGCACGATGACCAGTCCTTTCCGCACAAAGGCCGCCCAGGTGCCGGTCCGCAACCGTACGGAATTCAAGACGGCGATCGGCGGGAAAGAGGACAAGTAAAACGCAGGGTAGCTTCCCGCCACCAGCGCGGTCACCATCCCAATCCCCAGCAAGACGCCGAAATGCTCCGGCTTTAGCAGGCCGAGGGTTAATTGCTTGCCGACAAGTTCGTTGAAAGGAGGCAGCGCGGCGTACACGATCAGGACAGCCACCAACAGCGATGCGAAGGACAGGACCAGCGCCTCGCCGATGAATTGCGCGATCAGCTTCCCTCTTCCGGCGCCCATCACTTTTCGTACGCCTACCTCCTTAGACCGCTCAGCCGACTTGGCTGTCGAGAGGTTCATGAAATTGATACACGCGATCACCAGGATGATCATCGCGATCAAAAAGAACAGCCGGACATAGCGGATTTCACCGGTACCGTCGGGGAAGCCGTTCGTGAAACTCATGTACAGATGCCAGCTATTCATCGGGTAAAGCCAGCACACGGTGTTCTTTGAACCGGGGCCGGGCGCCTTCTTTTCGATAAAATGCGCCAGCTGTTGGTTCACCGCAGCCAGCCCGGTGCCCGGCTCCAGCTGTACATAGGTCGCCAGCCCGTTTGCATCCCAGCTTTTCGCCCAGGGGACCATCGCTTCGAAATTGGCGTATGGCGACAGCCAGTTGAACCGGATCGTCGAATTCGCGGGCAGGTCCTGATAGACGCCCGTGACCACGAAATTGTCCTTGTGGTCGACCTGCACCTGCTTCCCGACCGGGTCCACGCCGGCGCCAAACAAGTCCGCCGCGAACCGGCGACTGAGGATCACCGAGTGCAACTGATCAAAGGCATGCGCCGCGTGACCATACACAAACCGGAGGCCCAGCATCGAGATCAGCGATGAATCCGCGTAATTGCCCTGCATCCTGATGACCTTATCTCCGATCTGGAACGTCGTTTCCAGGTCGCTGTTATTCGTCGTCCTCGCCACATTCTTCACTCCCGTGATGTCCGTTCGGATCGCCGGACCCAGCGGACCCGGCACCGCAAAAAACGGTCCCCGCCCCGTGCCGTGGTCCATTGTCGTCAGGAAGACACGCGCGATATGGTCGTGATCCGCGATCCAATGGTCATAGCCGGCTTCATCCTCCACCCACAACAGGATCAGCGCGGAGCAGGCGATGCCGACGGCCAGACCCATGATGTTCAGAAGACTGAAACCCCGGTTCTTTCTGAGATTGCGGAACGCAGCGAGCAGGTAATTGCGGAACATACGTGTAGCGTTTTGTAAACAGGCGGCGAATAAAATGCCACGATTGCACGCCGCTCAGGCTCAACCCGTTAGCCTGCAAGGTCACCAATGTAATGTCCGCTTCCGGACAGCGGGTGTCCGTTCATCAAAGAATTTTATTATTTTGCATCCGCTAAAACCAATATCATGCGGCTCCAGCAAGCGCTTATCTATCTGATCATCTTAATCATCTTTCTCCTTGGGGTCTATGAAATCAGAAGTGGAAACGTCCACGACTTTGCAACCTACAAAAACACATCGCAGCCGATCTACGTAACCATTCCCGGAAATTGGCTCGTCATCTGTTCAATAGGCCTTTTCCTGGTAATCAGTTATACGTTCTCGAAAATAAAGAATTAACGACCCCCGGTCCCTTTTTTCCCCTTCACCCGGCCCTTGCTTACGAACTCAACCCCTGAACCCTAAACCTACCCCGTCCCGCCGGTATAGCCGACGGCCATGGGCTAATAACCGAATATCTCTTCCAGGGAAAGCGTCTTCACGTCCCCGTGTTTCCTCAACACATCCATGTTCAGGCGTTTCGCCGAGCCCACCACGCAATAGGTATATGCCTTATTCGCCATCTCCCCGTCGTGAAAGTCCTTCACGTCCTTCATAGTCAGCGTATCCAGCGCCGCATACTCTTCCCTGCGCTGGTCGTAATCCAATCCTTTCTCTTTTTCCCCGAGATAGGCAAAGATGATCTCATCGCCCGTGTATCGGGCCGTCTCGATATCCTTTTTCTCGCTGATCCGCGCCAGGTCAAGCCCCTTTTCGGAAACCGGCAGGACGTTCAGTAACCCGTTCATCCCGTCGATGGCATCGCCCAGTTTGTCAGCCTGGCACCCGATATACGCGATGATATAAAACGGCTCGGTCTTTTTCGGGGGCGTAACATACGAAGCGAACGTCGAGTAGGCCAGTGCCTTCGATTCACGCAGCGTTTGAAAGACCACCGAACCCATATTGCCGCCAAAATAGCCGTCGAAGAGGTCCGCCACGGGTTCCTTCCGCACATCATAGTTTTCCGAATTCCGGATCCAGCAGATCTCGGCCTGCACCATATCATAGTCGGCGAAGAGCACATTGTTCTGCTGCTGGTCCGCGAACGGAAAGCTCACCTTCGGCGGGATGGGCGTCCACCGGGCGGGCAACGCATGCAGCGCGGCGATCTCGCGGGTGAAGGAGTCGAGGCCTTCCGGACCGTAATAGATAATGGTGTGCTGGTGGTCCAGCAAGGTGTGCAGCAGGTGGGTAAGATCCTCCGGCTTCATCTCCTTCAGCTCTTCGGCCGTGAGGCCCGAGTTGAAGGGGTTATGCGCACCGTATCGGGCATAACTGATGAGGCCTTGCATAATGGCTTGCTTGTTGAGCTTATTGTTCGCCCGGGCTTTCAGCAGGCGGTCCTTTAGGGCGAGCAGCGCCAGCGAGTCGGGAAGACAGTTCCGCATCACGTCTTCGAACAGTGCCACGGCGCGCCCGAAATTCTCCTGCAGCCCCGTAATCGAGATCGTCGTCTCGGTCGTCGTGGCGTTCACCGAAAAGTTACAGGCAATGCTATAGAAGGCGCGGCTGATCTCATCGGTCGGATGTTTCGCCGTTCCCAGGTATTGCAGGTATTGCGCCGCCATCGGCAACAGGCGGTTGTTCCAGCTGCCCATGGCAATCCGGTAATAGAGATGGAAAAGTTCGTTTTCCTTATTGGGGACAAACAGCACGTCCGCGATACCCGCTTTCGCATGGACGATGCCGGTGTTGAAATCGAGCCATTGCGGCTTCACCGGCGTGACGGGCATGGCCTCGATGCGTTTGACAAACTCGGATTGTTTGCCCGCATTTGTCTGCACGGGCGTGATCGGCGGTTTCACGACCTTGACGACGTTCCGGTCGACGCCCTTCCGTTTGTAAATGATCACCTCGTTATCCCTGAGGTATTTGTTGGCGACGGCAACGATCTCCGCTTTGGTGACCTTCGACTGTTCGTCAAGCTGGGCGACATCCTCGTCCCATTTTTGCCCCTTATTCTGAATAAAGGCCTCCATCAGGGCGACGGCCCGTGCTTCATTCCTTTGCAGCCCCTCGAGTTCCGCCAGCTTGCCGTTCGCGACGATCGCCTTTACGAGGCTGTCGTCAAACTCGCCTTTCTTTAGCAGGGCGATCTGCTGCAACAGGAGGTCGCGCACCTGCTCGAGTGTCTGGCCTTGCCGCGGGGCGCCGGCGAAGACGAGTTCCCCGTAGTCCTTGAATTGCTCCAGCTCCGCCTGCGCGCCCTGCAGTTTTTGCTTTTTGTTGAGGTTGAGGTCCAGCAATCCTGCCTTGTCGTTCGAGAAAATACTCGCGATCAGGTCGAGCACAAGGGCGTCCCGGGTGTTGACCGCGGGCGTCCTGTATCCGATGCGCACGCTTTCCGCGCTGGGTCCGTAAATGGTCTTTACGACCGGCTGGGTGAGGTCCCGTTCCGGCGCGTGTTCGTATCCCCGGACCGGCGCGGGCTTCATATAGGCGAAGGCCGCGGCGATCTTGCCGATCAGGCCGTCCGGGTTAAAATCGCCGGCCATAATGACGGCCATATTGTTCGGGACATAGTATTTGTGGTAGTAAGCCCGGATCGCCCTGAGCGAGGGGTTCCTGAGGTCCTGGATGGTACCGATGGTCGTCTGCTGTCCGTAGTTGGTGGTCGGAAAAAGGGCGGCGTTCATCGCTTCATTGACCTTCACGTTGTCGTTGTCCAGCCCGCGGTTCTTTTCTTCATAGACCGCTTCCAGCTCGGTATGGAAGAGGCGAAAGATCGGGTCGCGGAACCGTTCGGCCTGCACCGCCAGGAATTTGTCCATCGCGTTTGCGGGGATGTCCTCTTCATAGACCGTCTCCTCCATCCACGTATGCGCGTTGGAGCCCTGCGCGCCGATATCCGCCATCAACTTGTCGTATTCGTTGGCGATGGAATAGTGCGAGGCGAGACCCGACACGCTGTCGATCCGGTGGTAGATCGCCTTGCGTTGCAGCGGATCGCGCGTCGAGTTGTACTGCTCGTACAGCGCGTCTATCTTGTCGAGATAAGGCTTCTCCGTCTTCCAGTCCAGCGTCCCGAATTTATCGGTCCCCTTGAACAGGAGGTGTTCGAGATAGTGGGCCAGGCCCGTGTGGTCGCGCGGGTCCGTATTGCTCCCCGCCCGCACCGCGATGCGTACCGAGACCCTCGGCTCCTTGTGATTGGCGCTAAGCAGCACCGTTAGTCCGTTGGGAAGCGTGTACAGCCTGGTCTGCATCGGGTCGTTCGTCACATAGCGGTACGTATATCCTGCCGCGCTGTCCGTTTTCCACTCATACTTGTGCTGCGCCTGCGCGCCTGCACCGAATAACAGAAGTAATACAACAATCCTGGTTCGCATAGCGATAAAAATAACCAAAATCCCGTCATTCCGGCCTACCTTTACGGACCGAAAACGTTAAAAATGGAATACCGCATCGAAAAAGACACGATGGGCGAAGTAAAAGTGCCCGTCGACGCCTACTACGGCGCCCAGACCCAACGCAGCGTTCTCAACTTTCCCATCGCCCAGGACATCAACCGGATGCCGAAAGAGATCATCCGCGCCTTCGCCTATCTCAAAAAGGCGGCGGCCCTCACCAACCTGGACGCGGGCGTGCTGACGAAGGAAAAGGCGGACCTGATCGGCAAAGTCTGTGACGAGATCCTGGACGGCTCGCTCGATGCGTATTTCCCGCTCGTCGTGTGGCAAACCGGCAGCGGTACCCAGAGCAACATGAACGTCAACGAGGTGATCGCGTATCGCGGCCATGTGCTTGCCGGCGGAAAGCTCACCGACAAGGAGAAAACCCTCCATCCCAACGACGACGTCAACAAATCGCAGTCCTCCAACGATACCTTCCCGACTGCGATGCATATCGCGGCCTATCAGATGCTCGTAAAGACGACCATCCCGGCGATCGAAGCGTTGCGCGACACGCTTGCCGCAAAGAGCAGGGAATTCATGAAGGTGGTGAAGATCGGCCGGACGCATTTTATGGATGCGACGCCACTGACCGTGGGACAGGAGTTTAGCGGTTATGTCAGCCAGTTGGATCACGGGCTGAAGGCCATCCGCAACACGCTCGCCCATCTGTCCGAACTCGCGCTCGGAGGAACCGCGGTCGGCACCGGGATCAACACACCGGCCAACTATGCGGAGAACGTCGCGAAACACATCGCCTCCCTCACCGGCCTCCCCTTCATCACCGCCGCCAACAAATTCGAGGCCCTCGCCGCGCACGACGCCATCGTCGAAGCACATGGCGCTCTCAAAACCGTCGCCGTCAGCCTGATGAAGATCGCCAACGACATCCGGATGCTGTCTTCCGGCCCGCGCAGCGGGATCGGCGAGATCCATATCCCCGACAACGAGCCGGGTTCTTCCATCATGCCCGGCAAGGTCAACCCTACGCAATGCGAGGCCCTCACCATGATCGCCGCACAGGTGCTGGGGAATGACGTCGCCATCAATGTGGCGGGTGCGACGGGACACTTCGAATTGAATGTTTTTAAGCCCGTGATGATCTATAATTTCCTGCATAGTGCCCGGCTGATCGGCGACGGCTGCAACAGCTTCAACGTCCATTGTGCGAAAGGCATCGAGCCCATCGCCGCGAATATCAAAAAACACGTCGACAATTCCCTGATGCTCGTGACGGCCCTCAACACGAAGATCGGTTACTACAAAGCCGCCGAGATCGCCCAGAAGGCCCACAAGGAAGGCACGACGCTCAGGGAAATGGCCGTGAAGCTGGGTTACCTGACGCCCGAAGAGTTCGATGAGTGGGTAAAGCCGGAGGCGATGGTAGGAAAGTTGGGGTAGAGGCGTAACAAAGAACGGAACAAAAAAAGACCGGCTCGCACCGGTCTTCAACTTCAGCTATCTGACTTCGATTAATATCTTCCGTAACCACCGCGATCACCACCGCCGCCATAACCACCACGATTACCGCCGCCATAGCCGCCGCGACCGCCGCCGAAGCCGCCGCCACGATTGCCGCCGAAGGAAGGCTTGTCTTCCTTGGGCTTGGCTTCATTAACCTTGATTGCGCGGCCTTCCACCGTAGCGCCATCCAGCTCGGCAATTGCCTTGCGGGCAGCTTCATCATCGGACATTTCAACGAAACCGAACCCGCGGGACCGGCCGCTGACCTTGTCCATAATTACTTTGGCAGAGGTCACTTCCCCGTAAGGAGCGAAAAATTCCCTTAAATCTTCATCCTGAACGGCGAAGCTCAGATTTGCAACATAAATGTTCATACGAAACTCTAAAATTTAATGATAAATAAACTGAGAAGGCAAAATGCGAATACTAACTAGATGCGAGGCAGATAATTAATGATTACGGTTGCTAACTCAAATTACGGTACAAATATACACATTATTAATGGATTGACAAATATATTTATTACTTTCATGCGTCTAACGATTGGCTGCAAGCATTTATGAACCCTCACTCCTTCCTCGAACCGCATTCCAGGGCAATTCGCGTCTGGCACTGGACTTTTGTGCTCTTCGTCAGTGCCACCATCGGCATCGTGATCCTGGCTTCCACCATCTTCCGGACCGGCAACAATGTGGCCGTCGTGGAACATGAATTGGCCATAAAGAACATCCCCATCACCGAGAATCAGGCCCGGGCCGCCGCCCACGAATTCAACGACCAGCTCTGGGACATCCATCGCTGGCTGGGGATAGGCCTTTGCGTCCTCATTTTCACCCGGTGGCTGATCGAAAAGACCCTGCCGCACGAGGAGCGCCTCAACTACCGGGTTCGCAAAGCCGCCAATAACCGCAGCACCATCCTCATCGAACAGGAACAGCGCCGCCACTACCTGCGGGTCAAGTCCGCCTACCTCGTCTTCTACGGCCTGTTCGCCGCGACGGCGCTCAGCGGGCTGGTCCTCGCGCTTGACGACATCCCGCGATTGGATGAATACAGGCAAACAGCGCGCCAAATTCACGCGTTCCTTCAATGGCCGGTTTATGCTTTTATTATCATACACCTGATCGGGGTGATCCGAGCGGACCTGGGGCAGCACCGGGGCCTCGTTTCAGGAATGATTCACGGTCATGGGCAAAGGATCATTGATTAAGCCCAATTTATCGTATATTACTGCAAAGTTCATTTGAAAGCCTGTCGGGAGATGAGACGATTGCTGCTAATCCTTGGTTTCTTCCTGTTATTCGCCACCGAGATCCTCCGGGTCTATTTTATTATGCCATTTCCGGGCAGCCAGCATCGCAATACCCTCCAGCTCGCCTATTTCATCGATCAGCACCGCATCTGGTTCCGCATCCTCGGCTTCGTGATCATCGGTTACGCGCTGCTCATTCAACCCGCAAAGCGCGCCAATCCGTATGCGCCGCGCCGGAAAAAGAGCAACTGGCCCGCGGTCGCGCTCATCTTTTTCACCGTGCTGTACGCGGTCGTCTTTTATTTGTTCAATTACCGGTTCGAGGCCGATAACATGTTTCACCAGCCGCATTCGCTCAGCTTCACCGATAGCAGTAACCACCGGCTCGACGAACAACGGCTGGTCATCGGGGTCGTCGTGGGCGGCGAAGCCCGGGCTTACCCGATCCGGCTGATCGGCTATCATCACCAGGTACGCGACAGTCTCGGCCACCAGGCCATTATGATCACCTATTGCACGGTCTGCCGCACCGGACGGGTTTACAGCCCACTCGTCTACGGCCGCCCCCAGACCTTCCGGCTCGTGGGCATGGACCATTTCAACGCGATGTTCGAAGACGAAAAGACCGGGAGCTGGTGGCAGCAGGCGACAGGCGTGGCGGTGGCCGGCCCGCTCAAAGGCACGAAACTGGCAGAGATCCCCTCGGGCCAGTTTACGCTGGGCGCCTGGTTGCACATGCACCCGGATTCGAAGATCATGCAGCCCGACAGTAGTTACACGAAACAATATGCGAACCTGGATGACTATGACAACGGCAAAATCGAAGGCAGTTTGGAACACCGCGACTCCGGGTCCTGGAAGGCTAAGTCCTGGGTGATCGGAGTGCTTGCCGGCGGTCACGCACGGGCCTATGACTGGAGCACGCTGGGACCGGTTACGGAGGACTCCGTGGGAACGGTGCCGGTGTTGGTGTACCGCCAGGACAGCGTCAATTTCCGCGTTTGGAGCCGGCTGGTCGACGGAAAGACGCTCCGGTTCAAGCCCGCCATTCGCGAAATCCTTGGAGCAGGCCTGACCGACGACGCGACCGGCGGATTCTGGAACGGCGACGGCATTTGTATCGACGGTCCCCTCAAAGGCCGGCACCTTCAGCCGATGCAATCCTACCAGGAATTCTGGCACTCGTGGCGCTACTTTCATCCCGGAACGACGCGGTTCAAACGGTAACGACCATACGCAGCGTCAGATCCGCCATTTTTCCTTATCTTCCGCCATTCAATAGTTGCCCATGTCCCAACTCCCAATCCTGCTTTTGCTCGCCACCTGCACCGCCGTCTTCGGACAGGGTTATCAGAAGATCACCCTTGACGACAAGTACAACAACATCCAACCGGAAGGGGCGCCAAAGCCCCTACAGTACCAGGTGCATGCAGGTGCCGGGCTGGTCCTCGATTGCAGCCATTATGACTTTTCGGCTATCCGCGCGCTGAGCAAGGATCAACTTCCCGATGCCATCCACCTCATCTGCAAAAGCGGAACGTTCGATATCCCGCTAAATCCCGCAGGCGAGACGACCATCGACGCGTCGACCGTCCACCCGCTGGATCAGGGCAAGATTTTCCATGGATTTGAAAAGGGAGACCATGTGGTCCTGGGACTGGGGAGTACCAGTTTCAAAGGCGGCAAAGCGGATATGCTGACCTATTGGGTGACGCTGATGGATGTCGACTAGATAGCGCATGCCCGCCGCCCCAACCTGCCTCTTCCGCCGCCCCGACGCCCCGACCCGCCGCCCGAACCTACCGGCCCATCGGCTTATCAGGCCCCGCCGCCACAGCGATCTTCGAGTCCCCCGTCCCGTAATACAACAACCAACGACCGTGAAAATTCGCAAGCCCCTCGAGAAAACAAACCTGGTTCACCTGTCCCGTGATCTCGTAGGGCTTTTCCGGATGAATGAAATCATGGTTCAATCGCCGCAGCACCCGCGTGGGGTCGTGGGCGTCCAGCAACACCTGACCGCCGCCGTACGCGCCCTCTGCCATCGCAGTGTCTCCGATCGCGCGCAAATTCTTACCATTATAAATGAGTAAAATGCCCTCCTCTGTGAGCATCGCCGGTGGCCCGGATTCCACCAGGTCGCTGTCCCAGAATCCGTCGCGGGTGCCGACCACCACTTTCAACTGTGGCATGTTCAAGGCCTGCCCTTTCAGCTTCACCGGAGGCTTTTCGCCGGCAACCATCTCCACCGGTGTCCAATGGATCAGGTCATCCGAGGTCGCCGCCCAGATATTTTGGTCGCCCCAATACATCCAATACTTGCCGCCAACCTTTGCAGCGACGATCCTTCCGCCGAGATAGCGCGACACGATCGAACCGGATTTCGACCAGCCATGACTGTACTTCCCGCCATAGGCATCGGCAAAGACGCTACCGTGTTTGGTCCAGTGGACGAGGTCCGGCGATGTAGCCTCCAGCAACCGCGCCGTCCGGCCATCAAAGCCGGTATAGGTCATGTAATAGATGCCCCGCTCGTCCTGGACGACCCGCGGATCCTCACAGCCGCCCTCCCACTCGAGGGACCTGGCGGCATCCGTCCCGGGATACAGGACGGGCGTCGGCCGGCGGTGAAAATGAAACCCGTCGTCCGAAGAGGCCAGCCCTATCCGCGAGGTGCCCGCCGGCTTCCCGACCTTGTCCTGCGCGCGGTATAACATAAAAAGCCTGCCCTTCGCGACCACGATCGCGGGATTGAACACGTCCTTTTCTTCCCATTTTACGACGGCTCGACGCATCGGGTCGAAGAAGCTGCCCTTGCCGGGCGTCAGCA
>DATNBP010000080.1:0-25100 GCA_035572015.1 Puia sp.
CGGCCCATTCCGCCTCCGGGGATTTCCCGCTGGTCGACATCCTCGCGAACGGCGGCCTCAGCGGCGGCAACATCGCCACCACCTTCGGCTATGAACCGTTCACATATAACAACAAGCTGTTCATGGACTCCTACCAGGTGACCGATATCTTCAGCCTGTTCAAAGGCGCGCATGAACTGACTTTTGGGACGCAGAATACGTACAAGAAATATCAGAACGCATTCGCCCCCGGTTTCCAGGGCGCCTATGAATTCTCGTCTTTCAACGCCTTTCTGACGGGCCAGAATGCCGTTACTTACGGTCAGGACTACTCGACGCTCAAAGGCGGCGCGTTCCCCTGGGCTTATGCCGGGGCGACCAACCTAAGCCTCTTCGCGCAGGACAAATACCGGATTACGCCGACCTTCACGCTGACGTACGGCATCCGGCTGGACTATACCACGTACCAGAATAAATTCACCGACAACCCGAACTTTGACGCGCTGACATTTGCCGGCGGTGAATCCTATAACGTCGGTAAGGCGCCGCAAAGCTTCCTTGTCGTATCGCCTCGCGTCGGCTTCAACTGGGATCCCACGGGCGACCGCAGCTGGCAGGTTCGCGGCGGCGCCGGGGTTTTCGAAGGCGCTCCGCCCTTTGTTTGGCTGGAGAACCAGTCGGCCAACAATGGCGTTCAGCTCGGGTCTTTCACCGAAGGGGGAACCAGCGGCAGGCCGCCCTTATCTATTCCTTTCTTCCCCACGGCGCAGGGCGGGCTCAACTACTATCTGACCAATTCGGGCCAAAGCCAGACCTCGACGCCGTTCGGCTATAGCGTCGATGTGACCGACAAGCATTTCAAATACCCGACCGAATTGCGTACGAGCCTGGGTGTCGACCGGAAACTTCCCGGCAACTGGGTGATCACCGTGGAAGGGTCCTATACAAAAATGATCAACGCGACCTACATGCAGAACGCCAACCTCAATGAGACCAACGGCTTCCAGATCAGCAACGGCCCGGATCAGCGCCAGCGTTACCTGACTTCGACGACGGGCAGCAACGCTTATTATTTCAAGGGCACCAGCCTGGCGTCGCCCAACCTCGGCAACGTAATCGTGCTGAAGAATGCCAGTAAAGGCTATTCCTGGTATTCCTCCATCCGCATCCAGAAGAACATCCGGAACTTCAGCGCCAGCCTGGCCTATATCTACCAGGACACCCGGACCATTATGGAGACCGGCAGTACGGCCGGTACGCTCTGGGCCGCCCGTCCGGTCGCCAACACTGACCCCAACTCCCCGACCCTTCAACGGCCGCAATGGTACCAGCCCCAACGGATCATCGCTTCGGCGAACTACCGGTTTGAATACGCGAAGCATTTCGCCACGATCATCGGTCTGGTCTTCGAGGCCGTACCCGCAGGCAATACCTCCTATACCTACAGCGGCGATCTCAACGGCGATGGCAACAGCAATAACGACCTGATCTATATACCCCGGAACGCTTCGGAGATCAACCTGATCAATGTTGGCTCGTACAACAAGGCCACGCGGTCCGGCATTACGACGGGTACCGCGGCCGATCCCCGCACCGCGGCCCAGATCTGGACGCAGCTCAACAACCTGATCCAGCAGGACCATTACCTCTATCACCATGTCGGCCAGTACGCCCAGGCCAACTCGGTCGTTTATCCGTGGTGGAAACATATGGACCTCCACCTGGAAGAGGACATCTTTACGTTTCTGAGGACAAAATCGAGCGAAGACAAACATACGATCAGCCTGACCATGGACATGCTGAACGTGGGAAATTTCCTCGACCGGAACTGGGGGATCATCAAGACACCCGTCAACTCCAGCTTCCTCCGTTTCGAAGGGATTGCGGCCGACGGAAAGACGCCGTTGTTCTCCTTCCCTTTCCAGGACGCCGCCAACCAGGTGCCGATGGTCAACAGTTTCTCCAACAGCACAGGCCCCAGTTCCCGCTGGGCCATGCAGGTGGGGGTTCGCTATACGTTTAACTAAACCGAAAAATGCCGTTTATGCATAACAAAAAATATCTCGCCCTCGTCATCCTGATCACGGCCGCTGCGGTGGGCTGCGCCAAGCACCAGTTTCTGCCGGTGCAAGGCACACCTTCCCGGATCTTCACCGTAACGAAACTCGCCCACACCGAAGACTCGGTGAATGTTGGCGATACCCTGCAACTGACTGCGACCGGTACCATGACCGACACGAGCAAAGCCGTTTATGTCTTCCTGACCTCGACTTATTCGGCGAACGGCTCAACGGTGGTGCAGAATTTCGGCACCGTCAGTTCCCCCATCAACGTGAAATATTCCGCGGTGCCAGGCGCAACCACCGGTTTCAACTGGACTGCGACCATCACGCTGATCGGCGCGACCGAGGTGCCCGATAAGACCAGGCTCACGATCGCCGCAACGTTCCAGTACCAGCTGAGCCTGAGTTCGCAGCTGCCATCCAGCCTGGTGACCACCGATGCCGGACAGTCGAACAAGACGATCTATGTTCGGTAGCGGGCGCTTCCCCATCGTGCCGTGGCGCTGCCACCAACATCATCGGGCGCTTCCTTCGGGAGGCGCCTTTTTTTATCCGCCCCCCGCTAGAACGTTTCATTCAGGTTCAAAAAGAAGCCTTTGTTCCCGAACTTTCCAAACGCATAATCCAGCGCCAGGTTCGTCCGCGTCGCCTTGTTGAACAAAACCCGGAACCCCGCGCCGTAACCCGGCTGGAAGACCTGAAATATTGAGGTCCCATGTTCGTCATTGCCGGTTTGCAAATTCCCGAACGCGACGCCGCTGACGAACTTGTTGGAGAGTATCGGGAACCGGAGCTCCCCTTCCGTATCGTTGAACTGTGTGCCTTTGAAATATTGCGCGGTATATGCGCGCCCGCTCCGGAAGGTCCCGTCCCGGGCAGTCCCGGGAAGTTCGAAATAGGGTATCCGCCCGCCGATGAGATATGATCCCCAGTTCCAGAACGCCAGCACCGTCTCCGGATTCGCCCGGGACAGGCTGAAATATTTCCTGAAATCAGTAGTCACCTGCGCGGAGTTTTGAGTGCTGCCGATCCAGGTCTGATTAAGCCGGAATCCCAGGTCTGCGTATATCCCTTTATACGCACGGTTGGGATTGTCCCGGGTGATGTACTCCACATTGAACAGAAAGCCGTTGGACGAATAATGGTCCTGCGGAAAGCCATAGCGGTTGTCATAAACGCTGGAGGGCGTGGCGTTGTTGGCAGTATCGGGACGTTTGATCATCCGCCGGATCTCGAAAGAGAGTCCCGCTCCCAAAAAAAGATTCCTGGCGACGTGCCGGTAGACCTTCTCCCTGAAATTGTAATAGACGGAGTGGATCACATATACTTTGTGGGTCGGATCGGCCAGCACGGAGTCTGCCGCGCTGCCTCCTTTGAATTTGTTGCCGATGCCCATCCCGAAGTCCGGTGTCACCGTTTTGGCGACGACAAGATTGCCCTGGAGGTTCCACTTGTTGCCCGAAGTGAAGAGGTTGTGATTAATATAAAAATAAATGATGCCCTTGGTGGTGATCGAAGCGGAGGTGGCAGCCACCGAAAACAACGTTCGCGGATCACTCCCCAGCTTCCGCCCTGCCACTGCCTTGATCCCGCCTTGCGCCCCGATGGTGGGATTGGCGGCCACATTGGGAACAACCGTGATCCCCGTTGGCTTATGTAGTGAGTCGGCCGCCTTGCCGGAATGAAAAACGTCCCGGAGCAGATCGCCAAAATCGAATTGTTTGTTGGCCTGCGCGTCGACTGCGACTCCATAGCCGAGGATTAGCAACAAGAGTATGAATTTCAACATGTATTGCCCGCTATTCTCCTGTCTATGGTAAAATAGGGCCAAACATGCCCGAGCCAATAACTAGCTGATAATCAAGAAATATAAATTTTACATGGGAGGATTTTGAGGAATTGCCTCGCCAGTTCATTTACCCCAGCCCCATTGCAGGAATCGGGGCATGGCCTTGCCCCAGGTTCCGACATCATGTCTTCCGCCGTCGATCTCCAGGTATTGAATGTCCCGGTTGCGATCGTAACCTTTCCTGACAAGCTCTGCGATCAGATCCTGCGTATCGTCGATCGAATCGATCACTCCGTTTTGGTTCCTGTCCTCCTGTTCGTCTTCGGTACCACACTCAAAGAAGAATTTCAACCAGGGATGATAGGCTCCTCGCCGGATCTCATCGTGCATGATCCTGTCCCGTTTTTCGTCGTAAGCCGCATCGCGTTTGTCCCTTGTCCGCCACCAGAAGCTGCCGGAGAAAAGGCCCGCGGCCGAAAATTCCTGCGGATGTTGCCACACAATATCCATCGCGCTCAAGGCCCCGAGCGAAAAACCCGCCATTGCCTTCATCCTGAAGGAGGGAATGCCAAAACGATGGCGGATAGCAGGGATCAGCTCCTCCAGGATAAAACGCGCATAGTCGCCGGCCGATTTTCCCCAGCCCTGGTAATCGGTCCTCGCGGCGGTACCATATTCCATTTTCCTTTCAGGTCCGGCATGGATACCCGCACACAGCAGCGGCCGCAGACAGGCGCGGTTGTCGAGGTCCCCGAGTATTTTTGCAAACCCCATCTTGTACAGGTCCTGCCCGTCGTTGATCAGCAAAAGACTGGTCTCTCCGGCAGTCCACCGGCCCGCGCTATAAAAATCAACGGTGACCGGCCTCGCGAGACGCGCCGACTCCAGCGTGATCGATTCCTGGATTATGCTTGTAGTGATCATCCCGGCAGACATAACGCCAAAAATAGGGAATTATTCTTCACCCATTCTCCCGTCCATTGTCACATGACTTTTTTTCAGTAGGTTTGGTTGCAGCCAATAAGCGGGTGCGTGTTCCATGGACCTGAATGAAGAATACCATAAATGGCACTCCGCCGTGATCGACCGGGAGTTTGAAATGCTCGTATTCGGCTACGCCGGCATCCCGATGATCCTCTTTCCGACCTCCAGGGGCACCTACTACCAGAACAAGGACCATGGCCTGATCGACACCGCCAGGTGGTTCCTGGAAAACGGCCGGGTTAAGATATATTGCCCGGACAGCCTTGATACTTACAGCTGGTACAACAAATCGATCCCACCCGCCGACCGCGCCCGCAACCAATCGCTTTATGACCGGCTGATCCTCGACGAGATCGTGCCTCTTGCCGTTCGGGAAACCGGCCGCACCCGCATCGCGACCGCCGGCTGCAGTTTTGGCGGCTACCACGCCGTGAATTTTGCTTTCCGCCACCCGGCCTTCGTATCCCATTGTTTTTCGATGAGCGGCGCTTTCGATATCCGGTCCTTTACGGACGGGTACTATGATGATAACGTGTATTTCAACAACCCGGTGGACTTCATTCCGGGCGATACGGACCCTGCGCTGTGGAACATGATGATCGTACTGGGGACCGCCGACAGGGATATCTGCCGGGGCCAAAACGAGAACCTGAGCCGGTTGCTCCTCGCCAAGGGAATCCAGCACCAGCTCGATATTCGGGGTGACCGCGACCATGACTGGCCCGTGTGGAAAGAAATGTTCCCTTACTACCTTTCGATGCTGCCTTGAACCACAATCACCATTAAAACAAACCGAGTTATGAGCAGCCCCAAAAAAATCGGTATCCTCTTTGGCAAGGAACGGAGCTTTCCCATGGCTTTCCTCGAAGCCGTCAACCGGCGAAATGTTTCCGGCATTGTCGCGGAACCCGTCCGGATCGACAAAGTGATCCAGGGCGAGTCGGACCCGTACGCCGTCATCATCGATCGCATCTCCCAGGACGTACCTTTCTACCGGGCTTATCTGAAGAACGCGGCGTTGACCGGTACGGCGGTTATCAATAACCCTTTCTGGTGGAGCGCCGATGAGAAATTTTTCAACAATTGCCTCGCCGTCAGGAATGGCATCCCGGTTCCCAGGACGGTCCTCCTGCCCAGCCGTGACCTGCCCCTTGACACCAGCGACGAGTCCTTTTCGAACCTTGCCTATCCGCTCGACTGGAACGCTATTTTTGGCTACGTCGGCTTCCCAGCATATATGAAACCGTTCGCGGGCGGCGGCTGGCGGAATGTCTACAAACTCCATGACATGGACGAGTTCTCGCGAAAGCATGCGGAGACCGGCCAGTTGGTGATGCTCCTTCAGGAGGAGATCGTCTTCACCGAATACTACCGTTGCTATTGCATCGGCGGCAAATACGTCCGGGTGATGCCGTACGAACCCCGCAATCCCCATCATCTCCGCTATCGGGCCGATTTTGTTCCGCCTCCGGAACGCCTGGTGGAAATGGAAGAAATAGTATTGAGGATCAACCACCTCCTCGGCTATGATTTTAATACCGTTGAACTGGCCGTGCGCGACGGTATCCCCTACGCCATCGACTTCTGCAATCCCGCGCCTGACGCCGAAAAGACAAGCGTCGGTGCGGACAATTTCAACTGGGTCGTGGAAACGGCTGCCGACTATGCGATCGAACGTGCGCTGGCAAGCCAGCCGGGCAAGGACAATCTGACCTGGGGCAAGTACCTCCGGCAAAGCATCCAACATTAAATCATCCGACTATGGCCGAGATCAATTACAGCAATTTTACGCTTGGAATAGAAGAAGAATACATGGTCCTGGACCCCAATAGCCGGGAGTTGAAGAGTCACGAACAACGTATCGTCACCGAAGGCCAGAAGGCGATCCGCGACAAGGTAAAGGCGGAAATGCACCAGGCGGTTGTCGAGGTTGGCACGGATATCTGCCGGGATATCGAGGAGGCAAAGCGGGACGTTTCGACCCTGCGAAAAACGATCTCCCAGATCGCCACGGAACTCGGTCTTCGCGTGGGAGCGGCCGGCACGCACCCCTTCAGTCATTGGGAAAGCCAGCTCATCACCGATCATATCCGTTACAACGAGATCGTAAACGAATTGCAGGAAGCCGCCCGGAGCAACCTGATCTTCGGTCTCCACGTTCACGTAGGTATGGAGAGCCGGGAAATGGCGAACCATATCGCCAATTCCACTCGCTATTTCCTGCCGCATATTTATGCGTTGAGCACGAACTCCCCCTTTTGGGAAGGCCGTCAGACGGGATATAAATCTTACCGGACCAAGGTCTTTGACAAATTTCCCCGCACAGGCATCCCGGAATATTTCGAGAGCATCGAGGCATACGACAATTTTGTAAAGCTCCTGGTCAAGACGAACTGCATCGACAATGCCAAGAAGATCTGGTGGGACCTGCGCGTGCATCCGTTCTTCAATACCGTGGAATTCCGGATCTGCGACGTTCCCCTCACCGTCGACGAAACCGTCTGCATCGCCGCCCTTTTTCAGGCGGTCTGCGCGAAGATCTACAAACTACGGTCCAGGAACATGAACTATATCCAGTACTCCCGCGCCCTGATCAACGAAAACAAGTGGCGCGCCAGCCGTTACGGCATCGACGGCCATCTCATCGACTTCGGGAAAGAAGAAGAGGTAAATACGCGGGTACTTATCTACGAGCTCCTTGAATTTGTCGATGATGTCCTCGATCCGCTTAATTGCCGGCAAGCCGCGCAGTTCGCCACCAGGATACTGGAAACGGGAACCGGGGCCGACCGGCAATTGAAGGTCTACCAGGAAAGCCATAACCTCGTTGACGTGGTCGATTATATCCAAAACCAGTTCCTCGCCGGCATCCAGTAGACACCCCCAAATAAAAAACGGGCCCGCGGCCCGTTTTCGATATAATTTCTTCGGAGTTGTCCCGTCAATCGTACGGGTTGTATACCATATTCGGAAAGAATTCGTAACAATCAGTATATGCCGCCTGCGCACCCGGATTGAGACCAGCCGTTACGAATCCCCTGTTCTGCACCGTAAAGCCGACAGCGCCCGTACGGTCCGTGCCCTTGAAAGGCGCCTTCTGGTTCCACGTATCGGAGGCAAAGTCGTATTCCCAGGTAAAATTAATATCGGTGCCTCCATTTGCGCCGCAGGTAAGATATCCTTTATCCCCGCCAATCGTTCCAAGGATCACGAAAGCCGCGCCGTTGCTCCGGATGATGTTTGAATACCCGTCATCATATGTGCCCTGGTTCGTATTGAAAATGTCACGCAAGCGGATCCAGGTGATGTTGGTATCGAAGGCATTGGGGTTGAACCGCCAAAAATCATAGGCCAGATTGGAACTGGCCCAGCGCAGGTTTGGCGTATGCCCGGCGACAATATAGCCCTGCCCCTGGTATACGAAGGTGTTAGCGCCAGACCGGTTATTCCCGGGAAAATTCAGTTGCTTCGTCCATTGGCCGGTTGCAGGACTGAACTTCCATACATCGCCGAAATAATTAAAGCCGTCGGTTCCCGTCAACACATAGCCTACTGAGTCGAAACTGAAGGACGTCGCATCATATCGGGGATAATTCTTGACTCCGTCCGAAAGGGAATCGACCTCGGTCCAGGAGTCGCTGCCAGGGTCGTAAGCCCAGAAATCAGAGTAGATCGTCGTACCATCATTAGCAAGGCCGGTGCCGATATAACCCTTTCCCCCGGCCGAGAAACCGATCGCATTGCTCCGTGCGGGGCCAGGGAAATTGGCGACCGCCGTCCAGGACCCCTGCGCGGCTTCACTGTCAACGCCGCCGACCCCGCCCGGGATCTTGCCCGGCGTGTACATAAAGACAGCCTGTAGTTTGGCGGCCGGAAACTGCGGGTTCACGCCCGTCCCGACATACGCATTGTTCCCGATCACAAAGGAAGCCGCATACCCCACGCCGACGCCAATATTACCGCCGAAGGTCGTACGGCCCGCCCAGTTCCCGTTCTGGGTATAGCTGAGACTGGTCCTGGTACAACTGAACACGACGCTAAGCGCTAACACAATACATAAAGTATAATTAATCCGTTTCATGCCTATTTCTTGATAAGTTGATTTGAATCCGTGGAATCCTCGGGCAACCGGATATGCATCGCTTTCATCTCCTCAATGCTGATGACTGGCAGTTGATTCTCCATCAGTCTATCATATATTTTCTGCCCCACGGCAAGTGCATCCTCCTTCGACGAGAACCCATGCTGACCCTTGATGTCGGGAATGATGTCCTGGTGAATATAAGGTCGGCCGTCCGCCAGTATATCGTATCCCCAACCCAGCGGCGTTTGAATCGTGTGCAGTTCCACCCGGACATGCTCCTTTTTCCATTTCGACCGGCGCCAGATCCCGATCCAGACGAACGCGATAATAGCAGCCAGCAAAGCCAACGTAGTTCCCCATTTGCGGAAAATATGGCCCATGTCAGTCAAACTGGTTGTACACCTGATTGGGGAAGAACTCTTCACAGTCCGAGAACGCGGCCGTTGATCCCTGGCTCAATCCAGTGGCAATAAAACCCCTTGTCAGGCCCTGCAGAGAGAATGCAACGGCCCCAGTCCTTGGCGAACCTTCAAACGGCGTTTTTTCAGTCCAGACGTCCGTCGCAAAATCATACTCCCAGGTAAACGTTATATCCCCTCCGTTCAGTGATCCAAGGGTCACATAACCCTTGTCGCCGGTAGTAGTTCCCTTTTCGATAAATCCAACCCCATGCTCCCGGATAATATTGGCATATCCGTCATCATAGGTCCCGGCATTGGTATTGAAAATATCCCGGAGCCGAACCCAGGAGCTGGTCGCGGTGTCGTTGCCGGGTTGGAAGCGCCAGAAGTCGTAACATTGCGTCCCGCTGGAATACTTGGAACCGTTGGTATACCCGGTTAACAGGTAACCCTGCCCTTTATAGACCCACGTAATGGCGGCCGACCGCTTGGAGCCAGGCATGGCAGGCAGGGCGGTCCAGGTGTTTGTGGTAGGGCTATAGCGGTAAATGTCATTGAAATAGTTATAATTGTCGGTTCCCGTCAGAACATAGGCGGTCGTATCGAAACTGAACGACACGGCGTCGAATCGTGGATGCCTGTTCCCGAACTGGTCGACCAGTGAATCGATCTGGAACCAGCCGGAGCCTGGCGTAAAACCATAATAATCGTTAAGGGGAGTAAAACCGTCGTTCGCCAAACCGCCACCCAGGTAGCCGGTACCCCCTATTGAGAAACCGACCGCATTGCTGCGCGGTTGCCCCGGGAAATCGGTGACAGAGGTCCAGGAACCATACGCGCTGTCATACCCGAAAGGCGTCTTGGGAATCGATGCATACGTATATTTAAACATGGAAGTGACTTTGAGATTGGGTGTCAGGGGATTAATACCCGTCCCGACATACGCTACATCGTTGATTACGAATGAAGCGCCCGCGCCGATGGCTATCCCCTGAAAGGTGGCCCGGCTGACCCAATTCCCGCTCTGCTGATAATTTAAGTATGTCCTGGTGCAGGAAAACGAGAAAGCCAGTAACATTATCGAGAACAAAGTAATGTTGATGCGCTTCATATTTTTTGTTTAATTTTTCGCTAAAATATTTGAACTCACTGTAGGAAATTCGTTAAAATGTATTTTCAGGCACTTTTAATAGACAATATGCATAATTTCATATACCAAATCCCCCATTGCAACCGCATTGTCCTACACCGGCGGATTGCGACCCGCCGGACTTACCATATCCTACTGAAAAAGAATGACTAATAGCTCCCCCAACCCCCAGCCGGCCACCACAAAAGCGGGCCCAAAGTTAATAAGATTTGTATATAAAAAGCCAGCATTAGTCGTTTTTTTATGCCCATTAATACATACTAACAAAATAGTAACAAACGCTGCCCCTAATATTGCAAAAATTAGGCTGGGAGAGCGCCCGCGCGAGGCTGCTTGGCCCGGTTTGCACTGGCTAGAACAAGAAAACCAGCATGACTATCATACATCATTACCTGCGAAAAGAACTGCTTATTCTTTCATCTTTTATAGGGGCCTTATTCTTTTTAGCTGCTTGCGAGAAGCAGCCGGACGTCGGCACGTTTGGGTCCGGCCAGGTATCCGATAACGGCAGCGCCAACATCGTGGTCGTCGATTCCAGCACGATCAATATGACAACTGTTTATGTCGATTCTACTTCCACGTCGGCCACCGGATTCATGATGGTAGGCAACTATACCGACGCTTATATGGGCCAGATCAATTCCCAGGCCTACTTGCAGATCCGGCCTCCCGCCGGCCTTCCCATCCTCGACCCCCAGCGGGACGTCTATGATTCGATCGGAATGGACCTCTTTTTCGTGAGATCCAATCCCTATTATGGCGATACGACCGTACCGGAGACTTATGAAGTCCATCAGGTCACGTCCCTGTACCAGTTACCGCCCTTCGAATACGCCTGGTACAGCAACCAGGCGCTGCCCATCGGCGGGTCGCTCGGCTCAACCACCGTCAGCATTGCTCCCAATCTGCCCTATACCAGCCAGAACGCCGGCGATACGGTTAAGATTCGCCTCGACGACAACCTGGGCCGGCAGTTGTACAATATGGTATACAACAAATCCGATACGATCACCAACCTGGCGACCTTTCTGGACTGGTTCAAGGGCCTCTGCATCACGCCCGGCGGGACTCCGGGAAGCGCGATCTATGGCTTCTCTGCCGATAGTTCGGTGATGAAGATCTATTATCGGGAGAATGTCAACGGCGCAAGTGTGACGAAGAGCCTGGATTTCACGTTCTTCAACCCTTCCGCCCAGTGGAATTACGTGACCAATGACCGGAGCGGCAGCCCCATCGCCGCCCTGGTGACCCCAACCAGCAGGACACAGCCGCCTCCGGAGACGCCTTCGTCCCTGACCGGTCACGCGTCTTATGTCGACAATGCCCTCGGCCTCACGACAAAGCTAACCTTCCCCTATTTGAGCGCTATTTCCCAGCGACCGGATTATATAGGCCTTCTCCGGGCGCAATTGACCGTCATTCCCCTTGCCGGCAGTTTCAGTACGACCTGGACCCTGCCGCCGCAGGTCGGCATCTATTCGACAGACCTCCATAACCAGCTGCTTGTACCCATCTCCGCCGCCAATGGCGGTCCGGTCCAAATGGGGAATCTGACGCCCGATTACCTGCAACCGCTGCTAAGCACCTACACCTACGACGTGACAAATTTCATCGCCTCCCAGATCGGCAATACGTCGTCGGGGTCGAACCAGGTAGGCCTCATGCTGAGCGTCCCGCCGCCGACGAATGTGAATTCCTACCGCCGGCTTGCAATAGCCGATCAGAGTTTCCCGACGCAGCAGCGGATAGTCCTCAGCGTTTATTATATATCTCTTTATCCCCATCAATAACTAACCATACTATCGGATGAAACCGGGCACAGACACTTTCAAAGAACAACTTATCTTACCGCAAGGCTCCGACAGTCCTGTCCGCAAGCAATATTCCATCACCCTTCGCATCCCCATGCTCCGCATTCATACCCTCCTGATTCGCACCCTCAGGATTCCTGCCCTTCGCATGTCCGCCCTCTTCCTCCTCCTGCTGGCGGTGGCCTCAACCCGGACCTTCGCCCAGGGCAACAACGCTCCATATTCCCAGTTTGGCTTGGGCGACCTGGATAACGGCTATTATAATCGCACCACCGGCCTGGCCAATACCGGGATAGCGTACCGGTCGAACCGCTTTCTGATCAACAACAACCCGGCAAGCTTTACAGGACTTAGCGACCAATACTTCACAATGGAAACGGCGATCCGCGGTCAATACAGCTCTTACGCGGGCAGCCAGGTGAACGTGGCCAGCACCGACGCAGCCGACATCACTTTCCGAAAACTTGTCCTGGGTATCAAACTCAGTCACCACTGGGGCTCCAGCATCGGGCTCCTGCCCTACAGCACACAGAACTATGAGTTCCAGGTGCCTTACAACATTGCGGGAACGACCCTCCAGATCGCCGACCACTATTACCAGGGGCACGGCAGTGTGAATCGCGCCTATTGGGCCAACGCCTTCGAATTCTTCCACCATCTCTCGATCGGGGTGGACGCATCCTACATATTTGGCCAGTTGAACCAGAATGATATCATCCAGGCGACCAGCACAGGTGCTACGCTGGTCTCGACGACCAATAACACCAGCCTGCAAAACCTCTATGTGACATACGGCGCCCAGCTCTATGGCCGCGTCGGAAGGAACTGGAATTATTCCATCGGAGGCACGTACAGCGGCAAGGGCTCACTGCTCGCTGCGAGCACGAAACAGGTCCTCAACAACGATTCCATTATGTTGCAGAACATCCAGAACCAGGAAGGTTACCTCGACCTTCCCGAAGCCTGGGGCGTCGGCATCGCACTGACCAACAAGCAGAAATATACCTTTGTCGCCGATTACAGGTACCAGAACTGGAATGGAGTCGCCTCCCAAAATGCTTACCCCGGTCAGGCCTATTCGCTTGCCAGCGCCCAAAGGGGCTCCATCGGGTTCGAGATCAGCAAAAAGAAGGCTTTCTACAATACGATGGTGGAGCTTAATTACCTGCAGGCCGGGCTCTTTTACGAGAACAGTTATCTCCAGATCAACGGACAGCAGATCAAGGACTATGGCGTCAGTTTCGGCTTTGGCGCCAACGGCCTCAAGTCACCGCTCTCCTATTCGGTCATCTTTCAATACGGGATCAAAGGCACCACCAAAAATGACCTGATCCGCCAGAATTACGCCGACGTCACCTTCATCATCAACTTTGGCCAGATCTGGTACACGAAAGGGAAGAAATTTGATTAATTTACGGCATGGCTCATTCCTCCGGCGCAGGGTTTGACTGGCAACATGCGGTGAAAGGCGTTCCCATGATGGGAGTCCTCAACTGCATCGTCGTGGAAGATAACAGCAAGCAGACGGCGCTGCTCAAGGACTATATCGCCAAAATGCCCGGCCTTTCGTTCTCCGCCCGCTGCGAGTCCTCCGCCGACCTCTATCAACTCGTCATCCAGTTCCGCGCCAACATCGTATTCTGGGATTTTCGCCTCCTCGACAACAGGGTCATGCTTCGCCTCCGCGAAGCCGGATACTATCCCATCGTCATCTGTATCGCCGACAAGCAGGAGCAGGAGGAGAAGCACACCGATATGGATGTCTTCAGCTACCTTAACCGCCCCCTGTCCTTCGAGCGGTTCCTGTCCACCATGAACAAGATCCGGGACTATCTTTCGACCACCGTCTACTTTCATCACCGCAATAACCGGTTCGTCTTCGTAAAATCTGAGTATAAGATCATCAAAGTTAAATTTGAAGACATCCTCTTTTGCGAAGGGATGAAAGACTACACCCAGATTTACATTAAGGGAAGGTCCGAGCCGATCCTGACGCTCAATAACCTGAAATCCTTCTCTTTTAAACTTCCTCCGGAAGAATTCATCCGCGTCCACAGGTCCTACATCGTGTCTCTCGCTCATATCGATTCGATCGCCCGCAACGAGATCTACATCGGCAAAAAGATCATTCCGATCGGAGACAGCTTCAAAGATGACTTTTACCAGATCATCGAATGGAATTCCTGACCGGGCCCAAAGCCCCGTCCGGCCGGCAAAAAAGTCTTAAATTTGCGGGATGATGACCGCCAGGCGCGTCCGCGTCGCCATCCTCGATCTTTATGAAGGTCAACCCAACCAGGGCATGCGCTGTATCCGCGAACTGCTGGCGGAATTCGGCAATTCCCACCATCAGGCGATTGAGTTTGATGAATTCGAGGTCCGCCGGGAGCGGCGGGTTCCGGACCTCTCCTATGATGTTTATCTTTCCAGCGGTGGCCCGGGCAGCCCCCTCGATTCCGTCGACAGCGCTTGGGAAGAAGCGTATTTCGGCTGGCTGCGCAAGGTGGAGGGTTTTAATGGCACCGCAGACCTCGCGAACAGAAAACATG
The DNA here is from genome assembly GCA_035572015.1 of Puia sp. Classification (GTDB taxonomy): domain Bacteria; phylum Bacteroidota; class Bacteroidia; order Chitinophagales; family Chitinophagaceae; genus Puia. The sequence continues at coordinate 14,811 of DATNBP010000080.1, forward strand.
TCCTTTTTATTTGTCATTCCTTTCAGTTGATCTGCAGGCACTATGCCATCGCCGAAGTGACGAACCGGCGATCCACCGCGTTCGGGGTATTTCCGGTACACTTGCTCGAGGGTGCTGACATAGAGCCGGTATTCGCCGGACTTGCCGATCCGTTCTACGCCGTCGACAGCCGCAGCTACCAGGTCATCCAGCCAAACCTGCAGCGGCTCGCTGAAATGGGCGGCCAGATCCTTGCGATCGAAAAGGAGCGGCCGCACGTCCCGCTGGAGCGGGCGATCATGGCGGTCCGATTCAATGATTCGATGATCGGTACACAGTTTCACCCCGAAGCCGATCCGGTTGGCATGAGCATGTATCTCCGTCGCGACGACCGGAAACAAACCGTCATCGCCGAACATGGAGAGGAAAAATGGCAGAGCATGTTAGACCAGTTGGAAGACCCCGACAAGATCCGCTGGACCTACTCCCACGTCATCCCAAATTTCCTCCGCAACGCCCTTTCCGCTTCCGGGCTCCTCAATGCGCATTCCTGAATTTTTCACAAAACCCGTACCTTCCCGAAAACAAATCCCCGATGGTCCCTTCATTGCGGAAGGCTTTTAACGAAGCCTTCACCCGCCGGCAATATGCCGACCTCCTTGCCGACATGGACGCACGGTATCCTGGCGCCATCGATTTCCGCATTGCCGAGACCCCCATATTCGTTCCAAAAGAATTCTACGCCAAACTGACCGATATCTCCGAACATCTCGTGGATATCATCCTCGGACCCCGTTTCAAAGAATGGACCGATCGTGCCATTCCCGGAGGCGACCGGGTTCCCAACGAAGGACCGCATCCTCATTTCCTCGTCTTTGACTTCGGTATCTGCGACGCCCCTGACGGGGGATACGAGCCCCAGCTCATCGAGATGCAGGGCTTTGCCAGTCTCTATGGATTCCAGGTCTTCTATCCCGAAGCGCTCCGGCGCCATTTTCCAATCCCGGCCTCTTACGACCAGTTCCTCAGCGGTCTTGATCAGGGATCATACCTGCACCTCCTGAAAGACACGATCGTCGGCGATTGTCCGCCCGAAGAGGTAGTCCTGCTGGAGATCCGGCCCCACCGGCAAAAGACCCGCGTCGATTTTTATTGCACCCGCGACTACCTGGGCATTCAGCCGGTTTGCCTGACGGAATTGATCCGCGAAGGAAGACATCTTTATTACGACCATCCCCTCACCGGCCGGCGAACGCATATCAGCAGGATCTATAACCGGGTCATTTTTGACGAGCTCCACCAGGCGGCCGGTCAACTCGGCCCGCATGTCGATATCCGGGACGACCTGGCCGTTCATTGGGTTACCCACCCGGGCTGGTTTTATCGCATAAGCAAATACACACTCCCCTTTATCCACCATCCTTATGCGCCGGAAGCCTTTTTCCTCAGCGAACTCCGCCAGCCTCCCGCGGATCTGCAAAACTACGTCCTGAAACCGCTTTTCTCTTTCGCGGGCCAGGGCGTAATCATCGATCCGCAGCTTCCGGACCTCGAAGTCAGCGACCCCGGAAACTGGATCCTGCAGCGTAAGGTTAGGTATGCCGACCTGATCCCGACCCCGGATGTACCCGCCAAAGCGGAGATCCGGCTGATGTATCTCTGGCCGGACGATGCTCCCCGTCCCACCCTGGCCATCAATCTCGCCCGCCTCAGTAAGGGAAAAATGATTGGAGTTAACTTCAACAAGGACCGGGAATGGGTTGGCGGCAGCGTCGCATTTGTCGAACGTTAACCCAATGCCTGCCTCATCCTTCCGGGCCGTATACATACCAGAACTCCCCATCTTCCAGGTAGACGCGCCGTACTTCCGGATCCCAAGCCAGCGCCGAACAATCCATCGGCACCGACAACTCCTGCAACTCCTTCTTCCTCCCTGACGGCGACCAACGAGAGACCGTCAGCTTTCCGTCGGCGAAATACGTGAAAAGCAGCCTGCCTTCATCGTCCGGCAAAAACGCGTCCGCATCGCCTGGAATGCTATATCCTTCGCGTTCCGCCGCTTCGCCGGACATTCCGGGGATGAGCCGGCCTCCGATAGCTTCCGGCAACGGCTTCCGCTCACGGAACAGGTAGCTCAACTTCCTGTACCGGTCCTCTTTTCCCCGGATGCTCCGCCAGATGACCAACATCATCAGCGCAAAAACAAGCAATATCTGCAGTACCTTTTCCATCTCGTTCGCAAGATAGCGCGTATCTTTAGTTCAACAAGCTACGGTTATGGATCTGCAACTCAAAGGAAAAACCGCGTTGGTGCTCGCCGCCAGCAAAGGACTTGGAAAAGCCTGTGCCGTCGCGCTCGCGGCTGAGGGAGCCAACGTCGTCATCGGGGCCCGTAACGCAGGCCCACTTCAGGCTACTCAACAGGGGATCGCTGCGATGGGCAGGGGCCGCGTTCTGGCCGTCACGACGGACGTCCGGGATCCCGCGGATGCGGACAAGATCATTTCGGCAACCGTTTCGGAATTTGGGAGCTTCGATATTCTCGTGAACAATGCGGGAGGTCCGCCGTTTGGGACGTTTGAATCCTTTGATGAGTCCGCATGGAATTCAGCCTTCCAACTCACCCTGCTCAGCACGGTTCGGTTCTCCCGCCTCGCCATTCCGCATCTCCGTAAGAGCGGGTCGGGCCGGATCATCAACATCACGAGTCTGACGGTATTGACCTACCTGCCTCATTCGGTACTTTCCACCAGCCTGCGGATGGCAGTGGTCGGGATGGCCAAAATGCTCTCCGACGAAGTGGGCCCCTACGGGATCACCGTCAACAATGTCGCGCCGGGCCTGATCATGACAGACCGGGTAAAGGACACTCTCCAGCCAAGACCGGGTGTCACGGAAGAAGAGTTGATGGCTGAGCGAGCCCGAACCATCCCCGTCGGGCGCATTGGTCGCCCCGAAGAATTGGCGGCGATGGTTACCTTCCTCGCATCGCCGCTGGCAGGATATATCACGGGCGCCACCATTCCGGTCGACGGCGGAGCAACCCGCAAGCCGCTATGACGGCACCAGGCTCCCACCGCCCTGGTATCGAGCACAATCAGGTCGATTTCAGCGGTCCCTCCAAATCAACCGTTTTCCGTAACTTCGGGCCAAAATCGTTCATGGAACATCTCGCCAATATCCCGGCCAAGGAAATCAGACCCGGTTTTTTCGGTAAGATGGTGCACGGCGAAAAAAGCACCCTTACGATCTGGGAGATAAAAAAAGGCAGCCGGCTGCCTGAACACAATCATCCGCACGAGCAGATCACCCTGGTATTGGACGGTGAATTGGAAATGATCATCGGCGGGACGAAATATGTCCTGACTTCCGGCGCCACCCACGCGATCCCTTCGAATGTTCCACACTCGGCCTTCGCTCTGACCGACTGTAAGGTAATTGACAGTTTTGCCCCCGCGAGGGACGATTATCGTTAAATCCCCACCCATGGCACATCCCCACGACGAGGCACATCCGCACCACCACCCGCATCCTCACGACCACGAATCCCCTCACGACCACCCGCATCCTCACGACCATGAATCCCCTCACGACCACGCGCATCCTCACGATCACGCAGCGCCCCACGACGACGCGCCCCCCAACGACCACGCTCATTCGCACGATCACGACCACGGCTTCGGCCACCACCATCACCACCATCCGATCGATCTGAAACAGGTGAACCGCGCCTTTGTGATTGGCATCGTCCTTAATTTCTTGTTTGTGATCATAGAGGTCGTCGCCGGTCTCGATATCCATTCCCTCTCACTCCTTTCCGACGCAGGACACAACCTGGCGGACGTCGCCAGTCTCGCGATGGCCTTAGTAGCTTTTCGCTTGCTGCGCGTGCGCGCGACTGAAAAATACACCTACGGGTTTAAAAAGACTACCATTCTGGTTGCGTTGCTGAATGCGGCCATCCTTCTGATCTCGCTCGGCGCGATCGGCTACGAGGCGCTCCACCGGCTCATGACACCACAGGTGCAGGTCCCGGGGAAGATCATATCCATCGTAGCCGCCATCGGCATCGGGATAAACGCGCTCACCGCCATGCTCTTTTTCAGGAATAAAGAGAGCGACCTGAACGTTCGCGGCGCCTTTCTTCACCTGCTCTCCGACGCCATTGTCTCCGCGGGCCTCGTCATCGGCGGCTTCGTGATCTTTTACTCCGGCCTCTACTGGATCGACCCGGTTCTGAGCCTTGTCATAGCGCTCATGATCCTGTACAGCACCTGGCAATTACTCCGCGACAGCCTGCGGCTTTCTCTCGACGGCGTGCCCGCCGGTATCGAGGTCAAAAAGATCCGGGAGGTCGTCTCCGGAATGAAGGATGTCAGGGACTTTCACCATATTCATGTCTGGGCTATCAGTACGAAGGAGAACGCCCTGACTGCTCACCTCGTCGTAGACCGGAATGCCACCATGGACGCCATCGAAAAGCTCAAACACAAGGTCAAGCACGAGCTGCTCCATCAGAACATCCATCACGCCACCCTCGAAGTAGAAATGGACGACGCACCCTGCGACGAGTCCGATTGTCACCAGTTGATCAATTGATGAATCCCCAGATGAAGCCAAAGCGGATCACCTGTCCGGCGGAAGGATACCCCGGTGCGACAAAATTGTTGTGGTAGAACCCGAATCCGATGGGACGGAATGCCATCGCGTTGAGCCCCTCTACCCGGATATAGGCGGTAAATGACCGGACCCGGAGATGAAGATAGGCTGCGATATCCGGCAGACGCTGTTTGATCGTCGTATCTCCTTGCGAAAAGAACTGGCCCGTCAGCGGTGCATACCCGTCCGCTTTGTAGCCGCTGATATACCTGATCTCGGTGCCAAAGCTGCAAAACAGGTTTCTGAACCCAAAATTTCCGTCATACCCGATCTGGTTAAAGGAAACCAGCAAAGGGACATGCACGGGCGATGACCCCGCCACCTGCTGCAAGATCGTATTCGTCCGCCATTTCCAATGGTGATACAGCGTGAACTGCTTCCTGATATTGACCTCCAGCAAATTGAACAACGTGGACGCCTGCCTGACCCGGGACCAGTCGGTCAGATAGGTATAATTGCTCATGAGATAGTATGAGCCGGTAATGACGAGATTGTTTTGCGGCTGCTCCAGCGACGCAAAAATGTGCGTGGTATTCTCCTTGCTCAGTACAGTTCGGGTTGTGTCATAATAAAAGCTGCTGGCGCGGTTGAACACAAAGGAAGGCGTCCGGTTCGCATTTTCGAACCCGCCCTCGAAATAGCCGATGCGGCGGCTGATCAGCCGCTTCAGAGAAATATAGGCATTGTAGTCGCCGGCATCAACCCCCTGCAGATACAATTTGCCATACGCTTCGATATCCCATTTCTTATTGCGTGTCTGGTTGCGGTATTCCGCATGACCATATATATTGTAGTCGCTGGCGCTTCCTTTTTGAAAGATCATGCTGCCGTTGAAAAGGCTGCTCGTATCGAATGTCCCCCGCAAGAGTTCCAGCGTGGCCCCAAGCTTGACGAACTGCTGCGGGTTCTTCGCATCCGGGAACTGGTAGATCGAAAAGTCATTGCCAACCACGTGCCAGACGTCCTGCCGGTGAAAAGTATCCGCGACGACGCCTACACCGATCTGCGGCTGACCGACATATCCCAGCCCGTAATTATTATAATAGGCGGAATTCAGCCCATTGACTCCCGGAACGCTTTCATCCAGGAACTGGTAGTTGTAGTTCGAATAAGTGAACGTATGTTCCAGCCGCAGCCGGGGGTAGAAGAGCGGGATGACTGAGGTGTCCGTCACGATCGAATCCTTCTGACCGAGGTCATAGTTCTGACGGAACAGAAAGGTCATCGTCGAATATTTTGTCCCGGTACTGATCTGCGGCCGGAATGGGTTTCCGGATGACGCCAGCAGTCCGTTGCCCAATTTGACCGGCACCGATTGCTGGTTGCTATAGGATGCGGAATCGAGCGCGAGGGGGCTCTGGATGCCGCCATTATCGGACACATCCAGCTTATTCGCCACGAAAACCATGAAGTTCTGGTATCGTTTATTGCGCGCCTGGTACCAGGAGGTGACCCGGAAGACGTTGTCGTTACTATTCTGGTTCTTAAAGGTGCCCGGGGCATTGATCAGCCGGTATTGAAACACGAAATTCCAGTTCGGGCTGATATTTTGCGTGTGAAAAACGCTGATGAATTGTTCCGCCTTACTTGCCAGCAGGTAACCCAGCTCCGTGTAGGGCTTAGTGGTATTGTAAAATCGCGCCTGATCGACGGTGTATTGGTAAATATCGAAAGAATGGAATCCCGGATCGAATCCCGACTGCATTCGCGGCGTAAAAGCGAGGCTCCGGGCAGGCGTCCCAAGATTGCCCAGATTGATCCAGTTGTCCGGTCTCGGGATCTTGGTCCCGAAATCGAGGATACTTGAATCGAGGTTGTTGAACCGGCTGGAATCGAGGTAACGAAAATGGATCGTGATCGTATCTGGCTTCCTGTGCTCGAAGGTGTCGGATCCTTTAGCTCCGCCGCCACCGCCCCTCAACCCGCCAAACCGCTGCAATGGATTATTTTGAGCCACAGCGGCCGTGCCTGAAAGAAGCGCGGCCATCCAGATTGCGGTTACTATGATTTGGCATCGGTTCATAGCTCGGCGATCAAAGACTTGAATATCGCCGCCAGCCGTGGCTCCGCGGCAGCGGCGGCAGCCAATACCTCCTCGTGCGTGATCAGGTTATCTTCTTCCCTGATGCCCAGATCGGTGATCACGCTCATCGCGAAGACCTTCAGCCCCAAATGCCGCGCCGCAATCACTTCCTGCACCGTGCTCATCCCGACCGCATCCCCGCCCGCGACATGCAACAGCCGGTATTCCGCCCGTGTCTCAAACGTCGGGCCCGTAACCCCCGCGTACACCCCTTCCTGTACGCCGATGCCCAGCCGTTCGGACACCGTTCTCGCCTTCCTGATCAACTCCCGGCTGTAAGGCTCGCTCATATCCGGAAACCTCGGCCCCAGGCCAAGCTCGTTTTTGCCTACGAGCGGGTTCTCCACGAAAAGACTGATATGGTCGCGGATGATCATCAGATCGCCTACGCGGAAGGCCGCATTCATGCCGCCGGCCGCATTGGAGACCAGTAAGGTGTCAACGCCCAGGAACTTCAGGACCCGGATAGGATAGACCACCTGCTGCGGCGTATAACCTTCGTAATAATGGAAACGGCCGGACAGGACGACAACCGGCTGTCCGCTCAGTTGTCCGAAAATAAGCTTACCGCAATGCCCTTCGACCGTGGAAACAGGAAAGTGCGGGACCGCGGAATAGTCCATTTCCCGGTCGATCTGCAATTCCTGCACGAGATTGCCAAGACCGCTGCCCAGTACGATGCCGATCCGGGGATTCGGTTGATACACCGCCCGGATCGCCCTTACCGTTTCTTGTATTTGTTGTAAAATGTTCGGCTGATCCATCAGGATACAGCTTTATTGACCAACGCCGCCGCCTCGCTCAGCAGGATCGCCGATTGCACTTTGAGACCGCTTTGTTTGATCAGTTGTCCCGCTTCCTCGGCATTTGTGCCCTGCAGCCGCACGATGATCGGGACCTTGATATCGCCGATGGATTTATAGGCGTCGATCACCCCCTGCGCCACGCGGTCGCAGCGGACGATACCACCAAAGATATTGATCAGGATTGCTTTTACTTTCGGATCCTTGAGAATGATACGGAACCCTGCTTCCACCGTCTGTGCGTTTGCAGTGCCGCCGACGTCCAGGAAATTCGCTGGTTCCCCGCCGCTCAGTTTGATCATGTCCATCGTTGCCATCGCAAGTCCCGCGCCGTTCACCATACACCCAACGTTCCCGTCCAGCTTGACGAAGTTCAGATTGTATTTTCCGGCTTCCACTTCCGTCGGGTCTTCCTCGCTGATATCCCGCATAGCCTCGAGGTCCGGATGCCGCATAAGTGAATTGTCATCCAGGTTCATCTTACAATCCACAGCGATGATCTTTTCGTCGCTTGTCTTAAACAGAGGATTGATCTCCAGCATCGAACAGTCCAGACCCAGGTAGGCATTGTACAGGTTCGTGACGAACCGGACACAATTCTTAAAGGCCTCCCCGCTCAGTCCGAGGTTGAAGGCGATCTTCCGCGCCTGGAAAGCTTGCAGGCCGCCGCCGGGATGGACCCATTCCTTGAAGATCTTGTCCGGTGTCTTGTGCGCCACTTCTTCTATATCCATGCCCCCTTCCGTGCTGTACATGATGACGTTCTGGCCCCTGGCCCGGTCAAGCAGCACGGACAAATAGAACTCTTTTACCGGATTGGCGCCGGGGTAGTATACATCCTGTGCGATCAATACCTTATTGACTTTCTTTCCCGACGGCCCCGTCTGGATCGTTACCAGTGTGCCGCCAAGGATGGTGCTCGCGATCTGTTTGATCTCTTCGGCGCTTTTCCCGACCGCGACCCCGCGCTGCTCCGTCCCCTGGATCTTTCCCTTTCCCCGACCACCCGCATGGATCTGCGCCTTCACTACCGCAAAATTGTTTCCGAACTGGACCTTCAGGTGCTTGTAAGCTTCCTCCGCCGCCCCGGCGTTGTCGACCGGGATGCCTTCCTGTACGGGAACCTGGTATTTCTTGAGTAGTTCCTTGGCCTGGTATTCATGCAAGTTCATGGATTAAAAATTTGGGTGTAAAAATAGGGAATTCAGATCGATTCCCGCGCGATTAGCTCCGTCTCGAGTTGCAGCGGGTCCGCCGCCGCGAAGCCATCCGCTCCTCCCGGATGCTTCAATCGCTCGATCAATGCGCTCATCGCCTGCTGCCCGATCTCCTGGATCGGCTGCCGGACCACTGATATGGTGGGCGTGTACAGGCGAAAAATATCGTTGTCGTCGAAACACAATACGGCCAATTGGTCAGGCACCTTGATCCGGCTTCGTTTGATCGCCTCGATGCCGAGAACGCCGAGATAATTGGTGAGAAAGAAGACCGCGTCGATCGAGCTTCCTGCGCCCTCCAGCATTTCATCGATCAGGCCCATTGCCTTATCCCTGTCGGCATGGTACGGAATGATCTTCACCCGGCTCTCTTCGGCAGGGATGCCATGCTTCTCCAGAACGTCGAAATAGCCGCTCAGCCGGTCCTTCATGTGCGCCATTTCTGTCTCGATCGTCACCAGCCCGATCTTTCGATACCCTTTTTGGATCAGGTATTCCGTACCTTTCGCCACACCGCCGCGATTGTCCACCAGCACGGCAGGTATTTCGCGATGCTCCGGGAAATAACGGTCGATCAGAATGACCGGTTTGTTCTCAGCCTGCAATTTTCGTATCTCTTCCGCGAGTTTCGGCGTGGGCGTAATGATATACCCGTCGACCTGCCGCTGGGACAGCATATTGATGAGTTCGCGCGCTTTCACTTCGTCATTGTCCGTGCTGCAATACACCACCTTATAATCGTATTTTTTCGCCTCGTCCTCGATGGTCTTGGCCAACGTGGCGAAAAAGGAATTCGAAATGTTTTCGACGATCAATCCGATCGTCCTGGTCTTACCCGTTCGCAACCCTCTCGCCAGTTGATTTGGCCGGTAACCCATCTCCCGGGCGACATTCTCGACTCTTTCGATGACTTCGCGGCTGATGCGCATTTTGACCGCTTTGTCATTCATGACGAACGACACCGTGGATACGGACACGCCTGCTTTTTTGGCGATGTCGCTGATGGATACTTTCTTCATTAGAGGAGGTGTATAGGACTATAAAGATAAAGATAAATACTAAATCGATTTAGCCCATGGCCAATATTTGCCATCGGTAGTTTAAGCCACCCCAATGTTCATAAAAAATTCATCTTTATACTTGCGTCACTCATCTTTTTGTTAGTACCTTTGATGAGCGACAAGTTCCTTCCTACCTGATCTGTTTTCCCTACAGAAAATAGCTTGCATACGAGAAGTGTTATCGAACGCCATTTCATCATCACTAACACCTCTGGAAGATGAAGCCCAGTATCGTCCCGGTAAAAAAAACCAATAGCGCCGCATCGCCGCTAACTGCCCATCCGATTGCCAAAATTGTAAGGCATCCTCAGTCAAAAAGTTTGCATGTTGAAAAGATCAGCGTCGATCCGCCTGATGAGGAGACGGTGATCCGGTTGAACGCAATGGCCAGGCAATATCCTTTTTGCATCGAACACCGCGGACCGTACAACCGGGGCTTATTGTAGATCGGTGCCGCCTGGAGAGGTGTCTGGCAGCGCCTTTGAATT
>DATNBP010000081.1:0-17196 GCA_035572015.1 Puia sp.
CAGCATGGTGAGGAGGAGTACGACATTGAAGAGGACCGACTTCCGGCGGTCGGATTGATGCGCATCGGAATAGTATTTCGTTTGAGCGACATACATCCCGAAATTGAGGATCAGCGCAAAGGTGGTAATGATCGAAAGCAGGTAGTTGTACCAGCCGTATTCTTCCTGGGTCATGAGCCGGAGATAGACGGGAAGCAACAGGATGTTGGAGAGCCGCGCCAGCACGTCCATACTCAGCACGGTCAGCATCCGGCCAAAATTTGCGCTCTTCCGGTATTTTTGGAAGTACTGCCTGAGAAAGCCGATTTCTTTTATCTTCATTAAGCTCGTCCTTGATGCAGCAATCTTCGCCTGGCCTCCATGAGGAGCCCCAACAGCAACCCGGCCAGAAAAAAGCCCGGCACGAGGATCGCCAGCAGGATAGGCAGTGATTTGGACTTCGTGGTATCGGCAATCTTGATATGGTCGATCACCGCTACCGCGCTGTTGTCTACGTCCAGTCGCCGCCTGGTATCCCGGAGATCGTCGAGCAGCTCGCCGGTTTGCTCATATATTTCCGCGGGATTGACGGCATCGCTGTAGACGGTTGCAGAGGCCCGGGAGGACCCGAGGAAACGATTATAACTGACTTTCAGGGAATCAAGTTCGGCCAGGTCCCGCTGTAGCTGCGTCAGCCGAAGCGAGTCGCTGATCTTCTGGGTGGTGGCCAGCGCATGCAGGTAGGGAAGGTCATTGAGATACTCGATCATGGCCGCCTCCAGGCTGTCCGTGATGTCATTCCTGGAAGCGATCAGGAAGTTGATCTGGAAGGGCTGGCCGATCTTGTTCGAAGTATCCGACTGCAGCGCGATCCCCTCCATATTTCCGGCCTCGATACTCAGGATATTGGACGTGATGGACCTGGGGAGATGCAAGTCGGCGGACAGTTTATCCGCGGACCGGGTTTTGGCCAGAAAGCTCAGCCCGTTCATGACCCCGCCAAAGTCCTTATTCGTGAGGTAATTCGAGGCAACGACCATCGATGCCTGATAGACTTTCAACTGCGCCACATAGTAATAGAACAATCCCAGACCGAGCCCGACAATACAGCACGCCAGCAGAAAGAATCGTCTTCTCCGCATGACATACCCGGAAAAACCAAGAAACCGGAAAAACCCGACAAGAAGTGAGATGCCGAGATACTTCAATGCGGACAGGTTCATCTGGTCTGCGGCGTCGGATTCCCTGTTGGTGCTCATAAGGGACAAAACTACCATCTTCCTGCAACAAATTAATAAATTTTGTCAGCGTCCGAAATATTCCAGCTCGCCTGCCGTGAAGGTTTCGAAGAACGCCCGGTCGCGGGCAGGCACGACCGCCAGATCGTAAAAGGGAAAAGAGAACCGCTGGTCTTTTATGTAATTGTGCAGCGACCGGATAGTAGCTTTTTCCCGGAGCGTGGTCGCGCAGACCAGCTTGCCGAAATTGTCATAGAAAAGGATCCCGTCATACCCGAGACCAGCCAGGAATTCGAGAAAATCCAGGCCCTCGTCGCCGTTCTTTTCGAACAGCCCGCGGTCGTATTCGAGGAAAAGCACGGGCTGGTGCGCCTGCAGTATCTCCGCCGCCCCGCGGATGATCCTGAGGTCGAACCCGTCGGTGTCCGATTTGATGATACCGATGCGTTCGCCGGGGAAATGGCGGGCGGCGAATACGTCGATGCTGCTGAACTCCGCCGGGTCGCCGCTCAGGTCCTGTTTGAATTCCGAAGTGCCGAGACTGATATGACTGCGGACGCGCAGCGTCGCCGGCTTGTCCGATAGCAATACCGGGTGAAGTGCACAACTCCCGACCCCGCTGGAATTAGCCTCGAGCAGCCGGAAATAGAACGGGTCTCCCTCAAAGCAATGGACCATGTGACCGGTAACCTGGCGCAACATCAGGAGCGTATCGCCGATATTCGCGCCGACATCGATGATCGAGAATTCGCCCGGCCGGTACTGCTGGTATTCCCGGACCAGCCGCTGCAGGTTGCTGTTGTAGTGCGGGAAACGGGCAAGATTGTAACAGATGGAATGGGCGCGGGGCATCAGCACCTGCCTGCCGTACAACTCACGCCGGACTGCTTTTTTGTTGGAAAAGAAATAGACCTTGTACCCCTTGGTCAGGTATAGGCCGAATCGGGCCAGCAGCCGTTTAAAAAGTTCCTTCACGAGCGGATGTTTTTGCCTTGATGTCGGATGAAAAGATGTCGTCGATCCGGGCGATCAGTTTTTCCGGCGGGATCTGCCGGAGCGCGTCGAGCGGGATCAATTCGAAATCGGTGGGTACTTTGTCCCGGATCAGGCGGTCGATCGCATCGGGGTACACGGGAAAGAAGGCGGGCGCGATGTGGGCAGGGTACGGGGCGAATCTGCCATAATGAAGGCCGCTGAACAGCGCGAAGACCGGGCAGCCCACGGCCGCGGCGAGATGCACGGAGCCCGTATCCACGCTGATCAGGCATTTCGCTCCCCGCAGCACCGACAACAACTCAGGCAGGCTGGTCTTCGCCGTCAGGTCGATCAGGGGCGCCCGGGGGGAGAGGTCCGCCGCTGCCGGCTGGTAGGCGCGAATGAATTCGGCGGCATCCGTCGCATCCGCGCCCGATCCGCAGACGACCGGCACCAGTCCGTACCGGTCCGCCAGGTGACGCGAAACAACGGCGAATGAGGCGGCAGGCCATTTTTTGACGGGCACACCCGAACCCGGAAAGACAACAAAATAGCGGGATGGCAGACCGAATGCGCTCACGTCCGTCCGCGGCTGTAACGTGGCGGAAACCGGCTGTGGCGGTAACTGCAGCAGTTGCTCGACATAACGCGCATTACGAAGCGCGTCGAACAGCATATCGTCGCCGCAATCCACGAGCCGGGTATACGTATGGCGCGGCGTCAGCCACCGCTCATACCGCGCGATCAACCGGCTGTTGTGCCGCATCGCCACCCGGTCCGGGGCGGGCGAAACCGCCATGATGACATCGTCCTTGCGAAGGATCCGGGAATGCACGAGAGAGACGGCCGTCGACGCGCCCGACCGCCTGATACGCAGGAGGAACCGGAAGCGGTACAAAGGGTTCCTGGCAAATCTCTTCTTGTCGAGCCAGATCACCTCGTCTGCAACTCCGCGGTCATATTGATCGTACAGCTGCCTGAAAACGCTGTTGCCGACAAAGATCACGCGGTGATCCCGGTATGGGCCGGCCACGCGGAACAAGGGCAACAGATTTCTCGCAAGGACATAATCGCCGATCTCGTCCGTCTTCACCAACAGGAGGCGTTTGGCGCCCGCGGAAGCGGGAAAACATCGCACTGCGTAGTAGATCAACTGGTAGAGCGTTAATTTTAGGAACTCTTTCAAGCCGTGAAATTGAGCTGCGTTAGCGGGCAAAACTAGACAAAATCCGCGAAGATTGCGTATTTTGCGCGGCACGTATGATGACAAGCGCGCCGCGGATTTTCCTGCAAAACAGATTCCATCTGGCTGTCATGCTCCTGGTGATTGTCACAACCGTGTTCTCCTGGTTCAACGTCAATAGCTGGTCCATCATGCTCCTGGTCTTATGCCGGTTGCTGTCCGGGGATCCGCGGATCTCTGTCAAAACGGCTTTTCGCAATGGTCTGTTCCTCGCGTTTCTTCTCTTCGTCCTCATCGAATCGGCGGGCTTTCTCCACACGCACCATTTCCGGGAACAAGCGAACCTCGTGTCGAAGGATGCGACGCTGGTCGCCATCGCTTATGTTTGCTGCTCCGGCGGGTTTGCGGACCCGGGGTCATGGAAACGGCTCATGACCGGGTATTACATCATCATCGTCGCGGCAGTCCTCTATTGCCTCGCGGTCGCGTTCCGGAATTATCTGGCGACCGGCGACACCTCGGTATTTTTTTACCATTCGTTGACGCGCCCGATCTCCCAGAACGCCATCCTGTTCTCGGTATACGTTTGCTTCGCGCTCCTGTTCGCACTATCGCCGGATGCGGGTCCGGCCCCCGGCCTGCGGGCGCCCCGTCAACTGATCAGGGGATTGCTGGCGGGATTTTATTTGGGCGCGCTCGTCCTGCTCGATTCCAAACTGCTGCTGGTCATTTCGTTGCTCATCGTGTTGCAGGCCCTCTTCCGGAAATTTTCATTTCGCGCCAACCGGCTGCCGTTGTTGGTTGCGGGTCTTGCGCTGCTGGCCGGCGTTTTTCTGCTGGCCCTGACCGACAATCCCGTCAGCAGGCGCTACCGGGAGCTGGCCGCCGGCGACCTCGGCGTGGTCAGGCAGGAGCGCTTCAACCCCGGCATGTATTTCAATGCCGTGCAACTGCGGCTCCTGGAATGGCGATTCGCCGGCGAGATCCTCGCGGCGCGGAACGCCTGGGTATTTGGTGTCAGCCCTGGCGACAGCCAGGCCCTGCTGGACAACAAATATGAGGCCACCCGCATGTATATTGGCAACCCGGCGGATGGCCCCGACCGAAAGGACCGCGGCTTTATCGGTTATAATTTCCATGATCAATTCCTCGAGACGACGGTAAGGGACGGCATCGTCGGCCTCCTGAGCCTGCTGTTCATTTTCGGGCTGCTGATCCGGCAGGCGGCCCGGAACGGCACCGCCGAGTCCGTCTTTGTGGTGGCGACCCTGTTGCTGCTTTTTATTCCCGAGTCGCCGCTGACCATGCAGCACGGGATCTTTCTGTTTTGCTTCTTCCCCCTCCTGCTACCCTATGCGCGTAAAATTCCCGCACGGGGCTGATTGCCCAATCAAAAATTAAGCGAAATTGTAGCCTTAATGCGTACATTCTTCAAATATCTCCGGCCTTACCGGTGGGTGGTCCTGCTGGCGCTCATGCTTGCGGCGATCAACCAGTCGTTTTCGATGCTGGACCCTTATTTTTTCGGGAAGCTGGGCCTCGACAACCTCGCGGCGCATCCCTATGAGAACGGCCGTTACGAAAAGGTCGTAACGCCAAAACCGGGCGTCCCTCCCGGAAAGGGCGGAGAGGTGCACCTCGTATGGCGGACGATCGGCCCGCGGTCCCAAAGTCAGTTCATCTGGGACGTGATGAAATTTCTCGGCATCGTGATCGGTGTGGCAATGGTCTCGCGGATCGCGAAAGCTTTCCAGGATTATTACGGCCAGATCATCGTCCAGAAATTCGGCGCAACCATCTTTACCGACGGGCTCCGGCATTCCATGGGTCTGCCGTTCAGCGACTTTGAGGACCAGCGAAGCGGCGAAACGCTGTCCACGCTGACCAAGGTCCGCACGGATACGGAAAGATTCATTCTGTCTTTTATCAATGTGCTGTTCGGCATCCTGGTCGGGGTCGTTTTTGTAAGTATCTACAGTTTTTCCCTCCACTGGTCGATCATGCCGATCTATGTGCTCGGGATGATCCTGCTGTCGGTGCTCACCAGCCTCCTCAGCCGGAAGATCAAACGTATCCAAAAGACCATCGTCGGCGAGACCAACGCGTTGGCGGGCAGCACCACGGAAAGCCTGCGCAATATCGAACTGGTGAAAAGCCTCGGGTTGAAGGAGCAGGAGGTCAACCGCCTGAATAAAAATACCTTCAAGATCCTGGCGCTCGAGCTGCGCAAGGTGAAAAGCCTCCGGGCGCTCAGCTTTATCCAGGGCACCTTTGTCAATTTCCTGCGGCAGTGTATCATGTTCCTGCTGCTTTGGCTGGTGTTCAGGGGCAGGCTGACGCAGGGAGAGGTCATGACCATGGTCTTCTATTCGTTCTTTATATTCGGCCCCCTGCAGGAATTGGGCAACATCATCCTGACCTACCGCGAGGCCGAAGCGTCGCTGATCAATTTCGACACCCTGATGCAGAAGCAGCCCGAGCGGCCGCCCCTGCATCCCATGCGGTTGGGCACCGTCAGGGAACTGGTGTTCCGGGACGTGATCTATCAGCACCGGACCGCGCACCACCGGGCGGTGGACCGGATCAGCTTCGAGGTGCGGACCGGGGAGACCATCGCCTTTGTGGGCCCGTCCGGCAGCGGTAAGACGACCCTGATGAAACTCATCGTGGGGTTGTACCGGGCGCAGCAAGGGCAGATCCTGTACAACGGAATGGATGAGGACACCGTCGATTTCGACGACCTGCGCCGCCAGATCGGCTTTGTGACACAGGACACCCAACTCTTTTCCGGTACGATCAGGGAAAACCTGCTGTTTGTACATCCGCATGCCGGCGAGGAAGACTTGCAGGAAGCCCTCCGAAAGGCAGCGTGCACCAACCTGCTGGCCCGTGCGGAAAAAGGGATCGAGACCATGATCGGGGAAGGCGGGCTGAAACTCTCGGGCGGCGAGAAGCAACGGCTGTCGATCGCAAGGGCGCTGCTGCGCCGGCCTGCTCTGCTGATCTTTGACGAAGCGACTTCAGCGCTGGATTCGCTCACCGAGGAGGATATCACACGCACCATCCGGCAGATCTCCATCGAGGGCAACCAGATCACGATCCTCATCGCGCACCGCCTGTCGACGATCATGCACGCGGACCGGATTTATGTGCTCGAAAAGGGAGAAGTGGAGGAAGTCGGGACGCACGAGACGCTGCTGGCATCGAAGGGCTTGTATTATGCGATGTGGCGGCAGCAGATCGGCGAAAGGAAGTATGCCCAGGAAAAGGGTGCGCCCATGCCATCGGCCTAAATTTGTGAATCATATCTGTTAAACTATGAGTTGGCTAGGTGATATTTTTGGCGGCGGCAGCGGGATCCGGGAGGCATTGCAGGACGGCGCCGTGGTGATCGATCTCCGTACAGCCTTTGAATTCGACCAGGGGCATATTCCCCATTCGCTGAATATTCCCGCCGATCGGATCAGATCGAATATCGACAGGATAAGAGACCTGCGACGACCCGTAATCCTTTGCTGCGGGGCCGGAGGCGGTTGCTGGGAGGCGATGGATGAACTTCGGCAGGCAGGTATTGCCCGCGTCATCAACGGCGGCAACTGGCAAACTGTCCTCCGGAAGATGCGGAAATGATAACACCTTCGCCAAACCGCGTAAATTTGCAGTCCAAACCTGTTTTCCAAGTATGAACGAGAAAATAAAGGATATCATCCGGGAATCCATTGCCGTCAAAACCGTGGTGCTCAACGATACCGGCCTGGTGGCGAGCGTGGGGCAGATCGTGGACCTGATCGTGGACCGGTTCCGGGCGGGCAGCCACCTGTATTTCTGTGGTAATGGCGGCAGCGCCGCCGATGCGCAGCACCTGGCCGCGGAGTTCTCGGGACGGTTCTATATCGACCGGGAAGCCCTGCCTTCAGAGGCGTTGCATTGCAACACGTCGTACCTGACCGCGGTAGCCAACGATTATAGCTATGACCTCATTTATTCACGCCTGATCCGCGGGATCGGCAAAAAAGGGGATATCCTGGTCGGGATGTCCACCTCGGGCAATTCCGCCAATATTATCAATGCCTTCGGGACAGCGCGCGAAAAAGGCATCACCACGATCGGCATGACGGGCGAGGGCGGCGGTAAACTGCGGCCGCTCTGCGATCATTTGATCGACATCCCCTCGCGCAATACTCCCCGGATTCAGGAAGCGCATATGCTGTTGGGACACATCATCTGCCAGCTCGTGGAAGAAAAGTACTTCAAACCATCCTGATGGCGCAGATCGGCGAGGCAATCATCCTGGCAGGCGGCCTTGGGACAAGACTGCGGTCGGCGGTCCCCGGGCTGCCGAAATGCCTTGCGCCCATCGCGGGGCGGCCCTTTGTCGGCTATATCGTGGACCACTTCCGCAGGCAGGGCATCGGGCGGTTTATCTTTGCCCTCGGCTACAAGAGTGACTATTTCGACGCCTTTTTTGCGGCCGAATTCCCGGAGGGCGGTTACGAGATCAGCCTGGAGACCGAACCCCTGGGAACCGGCGGGGCCATTCGCCAGGCTTGCGGCCTGGTGCGTGGATCTACCGTCCTGGTACTGAACGGGGATACCTTTTTCCGGATCGGCCTCGACGCGCTTTCGGCCCTTCACGGCAGCCGCCACGCCGAATGTACCCTTTGTCTGAAGCCTATGAAGGATTTCGACCGGTTTGGCGCGGTGGAGCTCGCGGCGGACGGCCGGGTGACCTGCTTCCGGGAGAAGCGCTTCTATGCCTCCGGGTTGATCAATGGCGGGGTCTACGCGCTGGAAAAATCGGCCATGATTTCCCGGAGCTGGCCAAAGGCCTTTTCCTTCGAAAAGGACTACCTCGGGCCCGGCGCCGGCGGCCGGCTGTATGGGTTGGTACAGGAGGCCTATTTTATCGATATCGGCATTCCCGACGACTACCGGCGGGCGAATGAAGAACGCAACGAACTATTATGATATACAGAAGCAAGGCGCCTTTGCGCATCGGGCTTGCCGGCGGCGGTACGGACGTCAGCCCGTATTGCGACCTCTATGGCGGAGCCATCCTCAACGCCACGCTGTCCCTTTATGCGCATGCCACGATCGAGCCCGCGGATGACGATCACATTGTGCTTCGGGGCATCGACAGGAAAGAAGAGCTGCGTTATGAAAGCGGGACAATGCTCGGGGAACTGCCGGTCGACGGAAAGCTGGACCTCCTGAAGGGCGTTTATAACCGCATCCGGAAGGAATACGGCTGGGCGGGCAAGGGTTTCCGGCTGTCCACCTTTGTGGATGCGCCGGCCGGGTCGGGCCTGGGCACGTCTTCCACGCTTGTCGTGGCGATCATCGGGGCTTTTGCCGAAATGCTGCGGTTGCCGCTCGGCGAATACGATATGGCCCAACTCGCCTACCGGATCGAAAGAAATGACCTCCGCATGGCGGGCGGCAGACAGGACCAGTACGCCGCAACCTTCGGCGGCGTGAACTATATGGAGTTCTACAAGGATGACCGCGTGATCGTCAATCCGTTGCGGGTTAAACAACAATACCTGTTCGAACTCGAGAACAACCTGCTGCTCTACTATACGGCAACCAGCCGCGAGTCCGCCAGGATCATCGAAGTGCAAAGTCGCAACGTCGTGGACAAAAAAGAGAAGTCCATCGAAGCGATGCACCAGTTGAAGAACCAGGCACAACTGATGAAGGAAGCATTGTTGAAGGGCCGGATCCACGAGATCGGCGAGATCCTGGATTTTGGATTCCGGCAGAAACAGCGCATGGCGGAAGGTATCACCAATCCACTCATCGACAATATATATGAACAGGCCAAAAAGGCCGGCGCCACGGGCGGGAAGATCTCGGGAGCGGGCGGGGGCGGTTTCATGACCTTCTATTGCCCCGGGATCAGCAAATACCGCGTCATGGACGTGCTGGCGGGACTTGGAGGCCATTGCCAGCCCTATAATTTTACCGGCCATGGCCTGACCACCTGGACGGTCTGAGTCACCGGGCAGGCGGTTCCCGAAGACGACGGCCGGCTTGGAAATTTAGCCTATTTTTGCATATGGCCAAACAGGAAAAACCGAACTATCTGTGGAGCGTGCTGACGATGAAATGCCCGCGCTGCCGCGAGGGACACATGTTCAGCCAACCAAATCCCTGGAAATTGCGCGAGGTCACCAGGATGCCCGAAACCTGCCCGGTGTGCGGCCAGCCCTTCGAACTGGAGGTGGGCTTCTGGTACGGCACCGGCTATGTCAGCTACGCCCTGTCGTTTGCGGTGTCGGTGGCGAGCTTCCTGGCCTGGTTTGTACTGATCGGAATGTCTACGCGGGATTACCGGTTTTTTTGGTGGCTGGCCCTGAACGCGGTTTTTCTGATCGCCCTTCAGCCATGGCTGATGCGCTTAAGCCGGGTGGTCTGGCTTTATTTCTTCGTTCGTTATGACCCGGATTACCGGAATACGGCCGTGAAAAAATTCGACTACGAATCAGACAGCTACTTCAGGCCGAATCCGGGCGCGGACGACGGCACGCGGCCGGGCGTATAAAAAAAGCCGCCCGATTGCTCGGACGGCCTTGGTCAGCCTATTGGGTTGGGTTAGTATTATCCCTATAACGGAAAAACTTCGATATTATTATTTTATTCAATAGGCATTCGGTTGGCATGGACAGGGCCCCCAACTTCATTTTTTAAGCACCACTGTAAAAACCGAACCTTCCCCGACCGAACTTTCGCAGGAGATCTGGCCATTGAGCTCGTCACAAATGCGCTTCACGATCGCCAGTCCAAGCCCCGTTGTAGCTTCGCCATGGGTAGGTTTCGAGGAGATCTTGCTGTATTTGGAAAACAGATGCGGCAGTTCGTCGGGCAGGATCCCCACCCCCTCGTCGCGCACTTTGATACTGACAGCGTCCTTGTCGTCGCTGACGCTCATCCAAACATTCTTTCCGCTGTTCGTGTATTTGATCGCATTGGACAACAGGTTGTCGAGCATCCTGCCCAACAACTGCGGGTCGCTGAGAAACCAAACCGACCGGTTGGGACAGTCGAGGTGGAGCCGGATATTCTTGCTCGCCGCCGCCGGGCCGAAATTGTCCAGCCGCGCTTCGGCAAAGATCCGCAGGTCCAGGTTCTCCAACTGGACTTTGTGCTGGTTCGTCTGCGCTTTTTCGACATCCAGGATGCGGCGGATAAGGCTTTCTCCGTATTGTGTAGCCTGTGCGATCCGCTCGAGCGCCTTCCGCTGGCCGGCCGTCAGGTTGTCTTTTTCATTCAGCAACAGCTGCTGCCACATCCCGATGCTGGCGAATGGCGTACTGAGGTCGTGTGAAACGATACTGATCAGCGAATTCTTTTCATAATTCAGCTCCGCCAGGCGTTCGTTCTGGCGGACGATCTGATCGTTGGTGGATTGCAGCGTCCTGTTGGCCCTCCGCTTGATCACAAATGCCAGCGCGGCGGCGATCGCGATCAGCAAGAGACTGATAGCCGTTACCAGGACGATCCGGTAATGGGCCCGCTGCTCGGTCACCTCGGCCTGCAGGACCAGCTTTTCGTTTTCCCGGTCCCGGGCCTCATACTTTTCCTGGAGTTCGGCGATGGCGCGGTATCTGTCTGAATTGACCAGCGCGGTATCCAGCTCGTACCAATTTCGCTGGTACTCCCATGCCCGTTTATAGTCTCCGCGCAGTTGGTAAAGCTCCGCCAGGACCTGGTAACTGTCGCTTTGCTTGCTCTTTGAATGGAGCTCCGTAGCCAGTTGCAACGCGAGGTCGGCATATTTGGCGGCCGAATCATAGAGCCGTGCCTGGGCAAACGCGTCACCCATATTCAGCACATCCAGCCAGATATCGGCCTGCCGCGAAGGCGAATGGCCCGCGAGATCGTGGAGGTAATTATTCCGGAAATAGACGATGGCCTGCCCGTAATTTTTCAGGTAATAGTAGGTACTGCCTAAATTGTTGTACAGCGAGGTCAGGTCGTCCGTGCCTTTTTCTTCCAGCGGCTTTCCTATCCGGAGGCCTTCGTTCAGCAGGATAAGTGCGCTGTCATACAGGCCCATCCGGAGGTAGATGGCGGCGAGATTGATATAGGAATTGACAAGGGAATGGCTGTCGCCGAGTTGCCTGTTGAGGCGGACACATTCCAGGTAGATCTCCTTCGCCTTGGCGGGTTGTTTGATATCCGAGGTATATATTTTGGCTAGATCCGCGAGGATCAGTGTCTCCTGCGAGATATACCGGGACTTCCGGGCAGCTTCGAGCGCCTGCAGATAATAATCGATCGCCCGGGGATAGTTCGCCTTGTTCTCCTGGTAAAAGCCGTATAGACGCAGGGACATGACCCTTGCTTCGGGCCATCTTTCGGCATCGTATACCCGCCCCATGTATTGGGCATAATAGTCGATCGAGTCCGCCTTCGCCTCCGTGAGCTTCATGGCGTGGTAATAAATATTGCGGATATGGGTCGAGTCCGGCTGAGCATGCACGGCCAGGCTGAGGGGCAGCAGGAGCGGTAGTAGCAGGTGCTTCACGGCGGATCCTTCCTTTAACTGAAGATAGTCATCTTTGTGGAATCGGCGAAAGGCGGGTGCTGCACGCCGGCCGGCGTCAGTCCGTCAGGTTGTTGCGCAAAGCGAATTTGACAAGTCCGACGGTATTGTTGACGCCCAGCTTGGCGATGAGGTTCTTCCGGTGGGTCTCGACGGTGCTCACGCTCAGGAACAGCTTCTCAGCAATCTCGGCATTGCTGTATTCCTTGCAGATCAGGCGAAGCACCTCTAATTCCCGGCGGGAGAGGATTTCGTCGATCTGGCGGTCCTCGATCGTGATCGTATTGCGGAAATCTTCATCCCGGTCGCCGATATTGATGTCCTTGCTGAAATAACTGCCGCCTCCATGGACGGACCGGAGCGCGGCCACCAGTTCTCCGATGGACGCATTCTTCAGCAAATAACCCTGGATATTATATTTGGCGAGTTTGTGCACATAACGGGTCCCGCGCAACAAGGTGAGATATACGATGCGGATTTCGGGATGGACGGCGCGGATCTGCTGCAGGATCTCTTCTTCCGGCATGTCCGGCAAATAGACGTCCAGCAGGAGAATATCGGCATTGAGACCTTTTTCAACGCAACCCAGGAGCTCTTTTCCCGATGTCGCGGTACCCGTCACTTCGATGTCATCCTGTTTGTTCAACAGCAGCGCCAGGCCTTCCAGATAAATTTCGTGATCGTCGGTAATAAAGACTCGAATCATCTTGCTTTAGTAGATTCCGTAAGTATTTCAACTCCAAAGCAAGTTAAAACTATTTATGATATGACAACCGAAAAAGGCCTCTTTTCAGAGGCCCCGCCGAAAAATGAGTATACATACGTTTAATTAAGATTTTCTATAATGCCGGCGATTCCCTGGCCGCCCCCGACACACGCGGTAACGATGCCATATTTCTTGTGCAGCCGTTTCATATCATGGATCAACTGCACCGTCAGCTTGCAGCCGGTACAACCGAGCGGATGACCGAGTGCGATGGCGCCGCCATTGATATTGACGATATCGGGGTTGAGTTCCAGCTTCCGGATGACTGCCAGCGACTGCGAGGCGAAAGCCTCATTCAGTTCGACCAGGTCGATCTGGCCCAGGTTCATACCCGCTTGCCGAAGCACCTTGGGAACCGCTTCCACCGGCCCCATGCCCATGATGCGCGGGTGAACGCCTGCCACCGAACAGGCCACCAGCCTCCCGATCGGTTGAAGGCCGAGCTGATTCATCAACTTTTCACCCATGACGATGACAAAGGCAGACCCGTCGCTGGTCTGTGAAGAATTGCCGGCCGTGATACAGCCCCCCGCGGCAAACACGGGTTTCAGCTTTGCCAGCGCTTCAGGCGAGGTGTCCGCCCTCGGTCCTTCGTCGGTGTCGACGACATAGGTCCGTTTTTGCCGGCGCCCTTTTTCATCCACATACACTTCTTCGACGGGGAGCGGCAGGATGCCTTCCTTAAAAAAGCCGCCTTTGATGGCTGCGATCGCCTTCTGATGCGACGCATAGGAGAACCGGTCCTGGTCCTCACGGCTGACGTTGAATTCCCGGGCTACGGCTTCGGCGGTCAGCCCCATGTTGAGATAATAGTCGGGCTCATCCGAAGCGATCGAATACGCGGGCACCGTTTTCCAGCCGGCCTGGGGCACCATGCTCATGCTTTCCGTGCCGCCTGCGATGATGCAGTCGGCCAGTCCCGCCCGGATCTTCGCCGTTGCGATCGCGATCGTCTCGAGGCCGCTGGCGCAGTACCGGTTGACGGTTACGCCCGGGGCGTGGATCCCGACCGCCCGGGCTGCGATGATCCGGCCCACTTGTAAACCCTGTTCCGCTTCAGGTACGGCATTTCCTACGATCACGTCGTCCACGCGTAAGGGGTCGAGTTGTGGCACGGCGGCCAGCAAGCCTTTGATCACGGCAATCGCCATATCATCGGGTCGGTAAAACCGGAATTTGCCCCGTTTGGATTTTCCAACCGCCGTGCGGTATCCGGCAACGATATACGCTTCCTGCATAGGATTATTTTTGGTTGTCAATGCAACTTTGTATCCTAAAGATAAGAAATTTTGCCGGATGCGTATCTTCGCCGGATGTACCGGTTCCTGCGCATGATCCTGTTCCTTTTTCCCGCCGAAAGCGTTCATCATTTTTCCATGAAAGGCCTGCGGTTGGTTTGCGGCTGGGGCCCGCTGCGGCGCCTGGTGCGCTGGAGCTGCGAACCCGAGGACCAAACCGGGCTGATCCGGGAATTGTTCGGACTTCGGTTCCCCAATCCCGTTGGGCTCGGCGCCGGCTTCGACAAGAACGCACTTTACCTCCGGGAACTTTGGGCGCTGGGCTTCGGGTTCGTGGAGATCGGGACGGTGACGCCCCTTCCGCAGGCAGGAAATCCCAGACCGCGGCTTTTCCGGCTGCCCGAAGACCAGGCGCTGATCAACCGGATGGGCTTCAACAACGATGGCGCGGAAGCCATCGCCGAAAGGCTGCGCCGGTGGCGTTCACGGCCGTCGGGTTCGCTCATCATCGGCGGAAATATCGGGAAAAACAAGGCCACGCCGAATGCCGAAGCCTGGCGGGACTATGATCGCTGCTTTCGCGCATTGTTTCCCTGGGTTGACTATTTTGTGGTCAATGTCAGCTCGCCGAACACGCCCGGATTGCGCGAGCTGCAGGACAAGGATGCGCTGCGACGGATCCTCACCAACCTGCAACAGGTGAATGCGGAGTTCTCCTCGGCCCGGCAGACGCCGCGGCGGCCGCTCCTGTTGAAAATTGCTCCCGATCTGAGTGAACAACAGCTGGACGATGTCCTTGCCCTTGCACTCGAGATCGGCCTGGACGGTTTGGTCGCCGCCAATACGACGATCGGCCGCGACGGGTTGCTCACTCCGGCGTCGCGGTTGGAAGCCATCGGCGCCGGTGGCCTCAGCGGCGCGCCCTTGCGGGAAAAAGCAACTGCGGTAGTCCGGCGCCTGGCGGAAGGATCGGGCGGGCGGATCCCCATCATCGCCTCGGGCGGCGTCTTTACCGCGGCCGACGCGCGGGAGAAGATGGCCGCGGGGGCATCGCTCGTACAGGTTTGGACCGGGTTTATCTATGAAGGGCCTTTCATTGTCGGAAGGTTGTGCCGCGAATGGCAGTCCCGCCCGGGTGAATGACCGCCATCCCTTATTACCGCCATCCGATTACCGCCTTCCCGTATTATCGCCATCCGATTACCGCCACGCCGTATTACCGCCATCCCGTATTTTTGCACGCTAACCGACCACGCATGCATGCTCTATTTAGTTTCGATTCCCTGGTCAGTCTTCTGACGCTGGTTTTGCTCGAGATCGTACTCGGGATCGATAACGTCATCTTCGTTTCCATATTGATCGTCAAATTGCCGCAGAGACGGCAGCTCGAAGCCCGCCGCATCTGGATGATCGCGGGTATTTTGATCCGTTCGGCCCTGTTGCTTTGTCTGGGTTGGCTCGTGACGAACGGCAACCGCGGGTTCCTGACAGTCGGCAAGTATATCTTTAGCGCCCGCAACCTCGTCTTGCTGGCGGGCGGGTTGTTCCTGTTATACAAGACCGTGGGCGAACTTCACAACAAGCTCGAAGGGGCCGGCGCGGAGGAAAAGACGCTGAACGACGGCGCCCGGCGTTCGTTTGCGGCGATCGCAGGCCAGATCGTTCTGGTGGACACCGTATTTTCGGCGGACAGCATCATCACCGCGATCGGCCTTGCGCAGCAGGTCGCCGTTATGATCGCTGCGGTCGTGATCGCCATGATCCTGATGTTCTTTTTTTCCGGGGGCATTGCATCCTTCATCAACCGCCGGCCGACGCTGAAGGTCCTGGCGCTGTCCTTTCTTTTGATGGTCGGTTTCAGCCTGGTTTTCGATGGCCTTGAACCCATCCACCATTCGCACATCGACAAAGGCTATA
Organism: Puia sp.; assembly: GCA_035572015.1. Classification (GTDB taxonomy): domain Bacteria; phylum Bacteroidota; class Bacteroidia; order Chitinophagales; family Chitinophagaceae; genus Puia. Next base: position 15,845 of record DATNBP010000081.1, read on the forward strand.
TCTATTTTTCGATGGCTTTTGCATTTGGAGTAGAATTGCTAAATTCCAGGATCAGAAAAAAGGCCGCCAAACACAATCCATAAGCCATGCCGACTACCGATCCGCGCGTCGACGCCTACATCGCCAAATCCGCCGATTTCGCCCGGCCGATCCTCAGCCACCTCCGCCAGCTCGTCCACAAGGCCTGTCCCTCGGCGCTCGAAACAATCAAATGGGGCATGCCCTTCTTTGAATCCGGCGGCGCACTGCTCTGCAATATGGCCGCTTTCAAACACCATTGCGCGTTTGGGTTCTGGAACGCTCCCCTGCTAAAGGACCCGAAAGGCGCCCTGAAGGTCAGGAACAGGGAATCGATGGGTCATTTCGAAAAGATCACTGCGTTGAAAGACCTTCCCGCGGACGCGACGATCCTCGCCCTGATCAGGGAAGCCGCACGCCTCAACGAGCAGGGGATCAAAAAGCCGGTGCCGAAAAAGGAGCCGAAACCGGAACTGCCCGTCCCGGCCGCGCTCACAGCGGCGCTCAGGAAAAACAAAAAGGCGAAGGCCTGGTTCGGGGAGTCGGCGCCATCGCACCGGCGTGAATACATCGAATGGATCACCGGGGCCAAAACTGAACCGACACGCGACAAACGGATCGCGACAGCGGTGGAATGGATGAGCGAAGGCAAGTCGAGGAACTGGCAGTACAAGAAGAATTAACGCGGGACGCAAAGCAGGGTGGCGGCCACCACGCCGGCCGTCTCCGTTCGCAGCCGGTTGTGCCCGAGGCTCACCGGTATAAACCCCTTGTCCATGGCCTCAGCCGCTTCTTCGCCGGTGAAGTCGCCTTCTGGCCCGATCAGGATAAGTGAAGCCGCAGGGTCGGGCCCGGGACAGGGTTCATGAGCGCCCCCGCCAAGCCAGGCGATCATCCGGCGGCCTTCATTCCGTGCCGCGACGATTTCCCCGAAAGGCGTCGCTGGCCGCAGGACCGGAAGCCAGACCTGCCGGGACTGGAGCATGGCGCTGACCAGGATATTTTGAAGGCGGTCGGCGCGCACCTGTTGCCTTTCAGTCCGGTCGCATATCAGCGGGATGATCTCCGTCACGCCGACCTCGGTCGCCTTTTCAAGGAACCACTCGAAACGGGCGCCGTTCTTCACCGGGGAAATGCCGATCGCCACCCTTCTTTCTGGAGGCGGCCGGACCTCGGCAGTGCTGACTTTAACCCGGCATTTTTTCTTTGCGGCCCCGGTGATCGCCGCCGTCAGCAGGTTGCCTTTTCCGTCGGTGAGCAGGAGTTCCTCCCCTTCTTTCATCCGCAAGACCTGAACGATGTGCCGCGAGTTATCCTCGTCCAGGAGGATTTCC